>CALGBT010000299.1 GCA_937884235.1 uncultured Pseudomonadota bacterium | reverse complement strand
GGCATACCCTCGTCACGCAGTGCGTCACGAGGCGCCGGCAGCTTGCATCCCAGAGTGATGGATGATATGTTCGCTGCGCTTCATGATGACCAGTGAGGAATAGCCATGGGATTTTTCGGAAAACTCTTCGGCGGTGGGAAAGACGACGGAGAGGGGGGCACAGCCAAAGAGGACAAGCAGGTCCTGAAGCTGCAGGCCAAACTGATGAACAAGTACGTGCAGACCAACGAGCGCAAGCGGGTCATGGCACTTCTCTCGGAAATCGGCTCGGACGCCGCTTTGACGGCGCTCCTGGGCCGCTTCAAGTACGTCACTGACGGCTCCATCGTCGATGAGGATGAGAAGGAGCTGGTGTATGAAGTCATCAAATCCAAAGGACCGGCAGTTATCCCGGTCTTGAGGCGGTTCATCGACACGGAGATCAACATTTATTGGCCACTGCGGGCCCTGACTGAAATCGGCGGGGAGGAGATTGCGGTTGAGACGTTGCTCGAGGCCCTCGACGGTATCACCGACCGTTTTGACCGGAGTATGGAGCGGATGACCAACATCGTTTCGTGCTTCCGGGACTACGACCAGCCGGCGGTCCTGGCCAGGCTAATTAAACTCGCCAAAGATGACTCTGAAGAAGTTCGGTTTCTGTCAGTTGACGGCCTCACTACCTTCGCCCAGCACCAGGAAGCGGTTGATGCCATCCTGGAGCGGCTCATCGACGATGAGGAGACTGGCAGGGTCAAGACCTACATCATGGACACGCTCATTGAGAATCGCTGGAACGTGAAGAAGTACAAGAAGCAGCTTTCTGACAAGCTACCAGAAGCTTATTTTGTCGATGATACTGGCGTCATCCAACGCCGGCACTAATCAAGCGAGGATTGAGTAGATGCAGAAGATACCCATGACGGTTTCGGGCGAAATACTGCTGCGAGCCCAGCTCAAGCACCTCATGACAGTCGAAAGGCCACAGAACATTAGCGACATTGAAGTTGCCAGAGCCCACGGCGACCTCTCCGAAAACGCCGAATATCATGCGGCCAAGGAGCGGCAGAGTATGATTGATGCCCAGACGCGGGAGATTAAGGACAAGCTCTCACGCGCCGAGGTCATCGACCCTACAAAGTTGTCCGGCGACAAGGTCATGTTCGGGGCCACTGTGCTGCTGGAAGACCTTGAAAACGAGGAGCAGGTCACCTACCAGATCGTCGGCTCTGAAGAGGCCGACCCGAAAGCCGGCAGGATCTCCTACACCTCCCCTCTGGCCCGGGCCATCATCGGAAAGCGGGAAGGCGACTTCGTGGAGTTCGAGGCCCCCGGCGGGATGCGTGAGTACGATATCATCAAGGTTGAATTCAAGTAGGCTGAGGCCCGCCTACGGCGCGGTAATTTCTGCCTCCAGCGTGTAGGGAGCGCAGTCGTAAGGCGCATCGTCGAAGTAGTTGACGACCTTGACGTAGAAAACCCGGTCATCCGAATCACCGCAAGCCCCATCCCAGGTATAGGTGTAGTTCTCCGGCGTCTGGCCGGTGCGCCAGATGTCCAGCTCTTCGCAGGGCCCCGTATCTGACAGGTCGCCGCAGCCCTCGATCTCGTCTTCGCTCCAGACACAGAGATCATAATCGGTGCCAGGCGGGAGGTCCGTGAGGGTCACTTCCATGGTATAGGGGCCTTCGTTGCCGAAGAGGCAGAAGTCGGTCAGTTCCGCACCCACCACCACATACCAGTCCACATCGTGATTAGGGAAGAGGGTTCCCTGGAAGGACAAGATGCCCGCGTTTTCCAGCACCGTACCCAGGTCCGCAGCTTGCGAGCAGGTACCGTTGTCTTCGTACTGGTCCGGTTGGATATCGTTATCTTCGAGACCGTCACAGTCATTGTCTACCAGGTCGCAGATCTCCGGAGTGGGGTTGATTCCACCCACGCACTGGAGTTGTCCCTTGACGCAATTCATGACGCCGATCTGACAGGGGAGTTCGTAGATGCCGCCCTGGCCCTTGTTGGGCGTACCGCAGGCCATCCCTCCTTCGGGATTGCCTTCGTCCACCAGGCCATTACAGTTGTCGTCAAGACCATTGCACAACTCCTTGGCGGCGGGCCCCTGATACTCATCGCCGCCGCAGGCCTTCCAGACACCGCCAACACACTTCTGCGTACCAGGATTGCATTCCCCCTGATCGGTGCCACAGTACTTCTCTTCGCCGTTCTGGCATCCGCAGCCGCCGGGGACGTCGTCCACTTTGTTGTTGCAGTCATTGTCGAGACCGTCACAGACTTCGGTCTGGGGCTGAGCCGAACAGGCCCCCCACATGCCATTGGCGCACTCCTGGTAGCCGGTCCCGCAATTCTCGCAGGACTGAGTCAGGGCGCCGCCGCTGTTCCCTTCGTCGACGAAACCGTCGCAGTCGTCATCCTTGCCGTTGCACTCCTCGGCCTTGGGAAAGGGGGCCGAGCAGGTGGTCCAGGACCCCTTGAGGCAAACCTGGGTGCCGTTGCCACAATCAGTGGAACAGTTCTGTTCAAGGTTCTCGTCGATATCTCCATCGCAGTCGTCATCTACACCGTTGCAGCCTTCCTGGCCGGCGCAGACACTCCAGCTAGCGCCAACGCAGGTCTGGCTGCCCACGAGCTTGCAGCCCTTGATCAGGCACGGCTGCGTCTTGCCGGCTTCCTCGCAGAGATCGCCGGTATCGCAGGACAAGCCTTCGTCCACCTCACCGTCACAGTCGTCGTCTTTGGGACCATCGTCATTACAGACCTCGGGCCGGGGCTGGCATTCGGCCCAGTTGCCGGAGGAATCGCATTTCCGCGTCCCCAAGGAATCACATTCTTCATCGACTATGCAAGCGCTGGTCTTACCTGGTTCGCAGTCCTTCTGGGGGCGCGCGGCGCAAGAGCGGCCTTCGTCGGCCTCTCCGTCGCAATCATCATCCTTGCCATTGCACTCCTCCGCCGGCGGCACGCACGCGCCCCAGTTGCCATCAGCGTCGCACTGCTGTTGGCCCACCGTTGAGCACTCCGAGACACAGGGCTGAGAAGAACCTTCCGCACAGGACGGGATGATGGTCTCGCCTTCGTCTCCACCGCATGCCGTCAGGCTCAGAACCAGCAGGATGTTTAGAACTATTGGAGCTACCGTCCATTTCATCAGTGATTCCCCCATCAGCGTCTAGTCTCTGCCGTGCGGCGATCCTAAGCACAAACCTTTCGGGGGTCAAAAAACGGGTGCACACGCGAATGTTGGGGGGGCGGCGAGGGCAGCGGAGTCAGGAACTACTCCTGGCAGGTATTCAGGGCCTCGAGACAGGCCCCTTCCAGGGCCGTCTGCGGGCAGTCAGCAGGGGAATCGCCTGGGCATGCCTCCACCAGACACTGGACCAGTCCGGCCCATTTGGTCTGGGCCTCCGCCGTGCCCTTGGTGGGACACTCGGCGTAACACGAAACATCTTCGCAGGCGCCCATGCAGGCCAGAATATCGCCGCAGGTGGCATCACCTTTGTAGCACTGGATCTGCAGGTCAAAGCAGGTCACGCCGCATCCGTCGGGATCCGGTGGCCAGTCCTGCGAACCACATTCCGTGTAGCAATCAGCAAGGTCCCAGTAGGTTTCCCAGGACGTCAAGTCAGCTGCCGTTTCGCACTCCTGAGTACAATCCTCCACCGGCTCCGCACCAACACATGCGGCAACCGCGGCGCAATCCTCCAGCGGGGGCACGATACACAGGGAGTCGGGACCACATTCCACAGCTCCAGCGCAACAGCCTTCGCCAACGCACGGGCAATCACCGCAACTGCCACCACAGCCGTCGTCACCACATTGCAGGTCCTCGCAGGCCGGCAGGCAGTCAAGGCAGGTGTAAGTCGCTGGGTCGCAGAGCAATCCCACAGCACATCCCTGGTCAGAATCATCGGGCAAGGGTACCTGGCAATCCCATGGCTCCGGCGCAGCGCAGAAGCCACCGCAACCATCCGGGCCGCACTCCTTGCCGGCGCAAGAGGGCACGCAGTCACACTGACCGGCCACGCAAAGCACATCCCCGCAGCAGAGCCCGCAGCTCCCGCCACAGCCGTCGCCGCCACATTCCTTACCGGCGCAAGAGGGCACGCAGGGCGAATCACTGCCGACAACATCGCCTCCCACATCCCCCTGCTGGTCCGCCGTCGCCACTTCCGCCGGCCCGTCGCTGCTCTTCGAGTCACCGCTGCCACAAGCCCAGACGACTGCTGCCAGCAGCAACACCCAACCACTTCGTTCAGCAAATCCCAACCAGCGCCGCATGTCCGACCTCCATTCACCGCGTTTACCCAACGCATTCTACAGCCCCGACATCCAATTGACCAGCCTCACTCGCGCGGCTGCGGGCAATTGCAACGCGCCTTCACGCACACATGTGATTGCGTATCACAACGGCCTTCTGTTATGTTCAAGCCAGTGGGTCAACGTTACGCCGTTATCACCGCGAGGTTTTGCCACCATGGCCAATCACTTCCCGCATGAAATTGCGTCCCGAATCGTCCTGACAGTTCTGGCCCTGACCATCGGCTGCACCAACGGCACCGGGGTCGTGCACAAGGACCGGCTGACCATGCTTCCGGAGAACTCACCATCTTTGAGGTCATCATCAACTCTGATGGCTCTGGCAACAATGACGACCTGAATCAACTCGAGCTGCCCGAGGGCGGCGCCTTCGAGCAGTGGGTCTTCTGCGCTGAAGAGGGTGGCTTCGGCTGCCCTTGCGAGGCCAACGACGATTGTACCAGCAACTGGTGCGTGGAAACCTCCCAAGGCGATGTTTGCACCATCGGCTGCATTGAAGAATGTCCTGTCGGCTGGGGCTGCATGGAAGTTCAGGGCGGACCCGACCAGGTCTACATGTGCCTCCCCTACCACGCCAATCTCTGTCGCCCCTGCACCGATGATTCGGATTGCGGGCAAGCCCTGGAGTCTGGCAACTACTGTGTGGAATTTGGTGGCGACGGTCGCTTCTGCGGCGGCACCTGCAATGGCAAGGAAGGAATCGATTGCCCGGAAGGCTATCTCTGCACCGATATCACCGTGGAATCCGGGGCGGCCAAGCAGCAGTGCGTCCCTGCATCTCAGAGCTGTGAGTGCACCCCCAAGTACATCGAACTGGGACTCGGCACCCAGTGTTATGTGGAGAACGACGCGGGTAAGTGTTTCGGGCAACGCTACTGTGGGGACGAGGGGCTCACCGCCTGCGATGCCCCTGACCCTCTGGCTGAAGCCTGCAACCTTGCCGACGATGACTGCAACGGTCTGGTCGACGATGGTATTGCCAACCAGGAGTGCGAAGTTACCTCCGAGGTCGGCACCTGCGTGGGTCCCGAGATCTGCGAAGACGGAGAGTGGGTCTGTACGGCACCGGAGCCCGCCCAGGAGATCTGCGACGGCCAGGACAACAACTGCGATGGCAAAGTCGACGAAGGCTCCCTCGATAGCGACGAGGACGGAATCGCCAATTGCGTCGACGACGATGACGATAACGACGGCCTCCCCGACGACTCGGACAACTGCCCCACACTTTCGAACCCCGAGCAGGATGACAACGACTCCGATCTCATCGGCGATCTCTGTGACCCTGATGATGACAACGACCAGGTGGTAGATGACGCCGATTGCGACCCCTTCGACAAGGACGTCCATCCGGGCCATGTGGAAGATTGTGACGGTAAGGACAATGACTGCAATGGTCAGGTGGACGAAGGACTCCTGGATACTGACAAGGACGGCCTCTCGGACTGCATCGACGATGACGATGATGACGATACGCTCCTGGACTTCGCCGACAACTGCCCCACCGTGCCCAACCCCGGCCAGAAGGACCACGACGAGGATGGCAGCGGCGATGTCTGTGATGAAGACGACGACAACGACGGCATCCCCGATGTTGCCGACAACTGCATCTTCATCAAGAACCCGGACCAGGCCAATGCAGACAAGGATGACAAGGGCGACGCCTGTGACGACGACGATGACAACGACGGCATCCCCGACCTCGAAGACAACTGCCCCACGGTGGCCAATCCAAACCAGGCGAATGCAGATACCGACCCCCTGGGGGATGCCTGCGACGAAGATGACGACAACGACGGCGTCATGGACCCTGCGGACAACTGCGCCACGACTTTTAATCCCGACCAGAAGGATACCGACGGTGACGGTTTCGGCGATGCCTGCACCAATGACAAGGACGGGGATAACATCCTCGACGAAGAAGACAACTGCCCGCTAGTGCACAACCTGACCCAGAAGGACCAGGATGCCGACGGCAAGGGCGATGCCTGTGACGACGACATCGATGGCGACCTCCTGCTCAATGACGGGGACAACTGTGTCTATGTGATCAATCCGCTCCAGACTGACATTGACTTCGACGGCCTGGGCGACGCCTGTGACCCGGACCTGGATGGGGATGGAGTGGGCAATGATGCTGACAACTGCCCGGCAGTATCCAACCCCGACCAGAAGGACGGCGATGGCGATGGAACGGGCAACGCATGCGACAGCGATGATGATGACGATGGCATTCCCGACAACTTCGACAATTGCCCGCTCCACTTCAACCCGGAGCAGGAAGACGGAGACCTGGACGAGAAGGGGGATGCCTGTGACCCCGACGATGACAACGACGGCATCGTCGACCCGCTGGACAACTGTCCCAACTTCGTCAACCCCCTCCAGGATGATGACGATGGCGACGGTCTGGGGGATTCCTGCGACCCCGATGACGACAACGATGGCGTTGACGACAAGACCGACAACTGCCCCTTCGTCGCCAATGCGGACCAGGCTGACTCAGACATCGATGGCGATGGCGATGCGTGTGACAAAGACGACGATGGTGACGGAGTCCAGGACACAGTTGACAACTGCCCGCTGCACAAAAACACCGTCCAGGCGGATACCGACAAGGATGGGGAGGGCGACGTCTGCGACCCCGACGACGACAACGATGGCATTCCGGATGCTCAGGACAACTGCCAGCTCACTAAGAACGGGGACCAGACCGATTCTGACGACGACGGCTCCGGCGATGCGTGTGACGACGATGACGACAACGACGGCAAGCCGGACTTCCTCGACAACTGCCCGCTGATGTCCAACCCCGGGCAGTTCAATAATGACAATGATGCCTGGGGCGACGCCTGCGACAACGACGACGACAACGATGGCGTCACCGATACCGAGGATAACTGCCAGTTCATCGCCAATACGGGGCAGGCCGCCCACGATGACGATGGCACCGGTGATGCCTGCGACGACGATGACGATGGCGACGGCTGGAACGACGACGAAGACAACTGCCCCTACCAGCCCAACCCGACCCAGGCGGACAGTGACGGCGACGGCAAGGGCGATGCCTGCGAAAACGACCTGGACAACGACGGGGTCCCCAACTTGATCGACAACTGTCCGGCAGCGAAGAACCCGGACCAGCTGGACTCCGACGAAGACGGACAGGGGGATGCCTGCGACCCGGATGACGATAGTGACGGCATCGAAGACGAGCAGGACAACTGTCCACTCCTACCCAACCCGGAGCAGGGCAACGAGGATGGCGACCAATGGGGCGATCTCTGCGATCTCGACGATGACAACGACGGCAAACTGGATGGGGCAGACAACTGTCAATACGCTTACAACAAGGATCAGGCAGACCTCGACGGCGACAAGATTGGCGATGCGTGTGACCCGGACATGGACGGCGACGGCGTCGCTAATGTACTGGACAACTGCCCTGGGCTGTGGAACCAGAATCAGAAGGACAACGACTTCGACAACCTCGGAGACCTCTGCGATCCGGACGATGACAACGATGCCATTCCCGATGCCACGGATAACTGCAAGGTCGTCTTCAATCCGCTGCAGACGGATACTGACAAGGACGGGCTGGGAGATGCCTGTGACCAAGACCTGGATGGAGACCTGCTCAGCGACCAGGATGACAACTGCCCCGAGATCTTCAATGAGGACCAGAAGGATACCGACGAAGACGGCCTCGGTGATGTCTGCGACGAGGATATTGATAACGACGGCAAGCTCAACATCGTCGACAACTGCAAGTTTATCTTCAACCCGACGCAAAAGGACAATGACGACGACGCCACCGGCGATGCCTGCGACACCGACGATGACAACGACGGAGCCCTGGATGACGACGACAACTGCCCGACAACGGACAACCCTTTCCAGGAGGATAACGACACTGACGGCACCGGTGATGCCTGCGATGACGACGACGATAACGATGGCATTCCAGATGTTGATGACAACTGCCACTTCCTGGCGAATCCCGGACAGAAGAACTCCGACGACGACAGCTTTGGCAACGACTGTGATACCGACGACGATAATGACGGACACCTGGACCAGTTCGACAATTGCCCCACCGTCGCCAATCCATCCCAGGTCGACTCTGACAAGGACGGTATCGGCAACGCCTGTGAAGACGATGGCGACGACGACGGCGACCCGGACATCACCGACTGCGCACCGACCGACAACAAAATCTATCACGGCGCCCTTGAGGTCTGCGACGGCATTGACAACAACTGCGCCAAGGGCATTGACGAGGCCAACGCCCAAGGCTGCGTGGTCTACTACTACGACTATGACCAGGATGGGTATGGCACTGCCGGCGACCAGAAGTGCCTTTGTGAAGCCAGCGGCAAATACACCACCAAGGTATCGGGAGATTGCAACGACACCAACGGCCAGATCAACCCCGACGCGGTGGAGACCTGCGATACCAAAGACAACGACTGTGACGATGACATCGACGAGCCCAACGCCCTCAACTGCGCAATCCATTATGGCGATGGCGACGGGGACGGGTTTGGCAGCGAAACGGAATTCCTCTGCCTGTGCAAAGCGATTCAGTCCCACCCGGTAACCGTGGCCGAGGACTGCAACGACGACAACGCCGCGATCAACCCCGATAGCAGTGAAAAATGCAATGGGGTCGACGACAACTGCAACGCCATCGTCGATGAAGAGAACGCCATTGGTTGCAAAACCTGGTATTTCGACGATGACGAAGACGGATTCGGTTTGAGCAACAAGTCGAAGTGCCTTTGCAACGCAGGTGACACCTATACTTCGCAGGTTCCGGGTGATTGTAATGACGACGACGGCACCATCTTCCCCAACGGCGTCGAGAAGTGCTCAGACGGACTTGACAACGACTGCGACGGGGCCGTGGACGAAGCCGGGGCTCTAGGCTGTTTCAAGCTCTACCGGGACTTTGATGACGATGGCTTCGGACTGACCAACGACTCAAAATGTCTCTGCGAAACTGCGGGCGACTACACTTCCCAAAAGGAAGGGGACTGCAACGATACCAATCCCAACGTCCACCCCAGTGCCACCGAGAAATGCAATAACGAAGACGACAACTGCAATGGCGAAATCGACGAGGAGGGGGCCTGGGGCTGCGCCCAGTATTTCGCCGACCACGACGCGGACGGGTTCGGAGACGGACTCTCCAGCAAGTGCCTCTGCCTGCCCTCAGGACTGCACTCTGCCACCAATGGCAGCGACTGCGACGATGAGGTCGCAGCCATCCACCCCGGGGCCGTAGAGTCCTGCGACGGCATCGACACCGATTGCGATGGCATCGAAGATAACCAGGGGGCCCAGGGGTGTATTCAGTACTACTATGACCTCGACGGCGATGCCTGGGGCAACTCTCTGAAGAGTCAGTGCCAGTGCGGTGCCGTTGGCAAGTACTCCACCACCGAGGCCGGCGACTGTAATGATGGTGTTGCCCAGGTACATCCCGGGGCACCAGAGAAATGCAACTTCGTGGATGATGACTGCGACGGCCAGATGGACGAAGGCTCACCGGCCGATTGCACCACCTACTACGTCGATAACGATGGCGACGGCTTTGGCAGCAGCAAAGACAGCAAGTGTACATGCCAGCCAGTGGCCAACTACAACACCGAGATCGGGGGGGATTGCAACGACCAGAATGTAACGATCTTTCCCAGCGCTACGGAGTTCTGCAATGGCATTGACGACGACTGCAATGGCAAGACCGACGAAGCCAACGCAGTCGGTTGCAAGCTCTTCCTCAAAGATACCGACAAGGACGGCTACGGGGTGGCTGGTGACTCGAGTTGCCTTTGCAAGGCGCTCGTACCATACACCGCAACGGCCGGCGGCGACTGCGACGACAACGACATTACGGCCTCACCGCAGGTCGGTGAGGCATGCAACGGCAAAGACGACGACTGTGATGGCATCATTGATGAAGAGAATAGCGAAGGCTGCGACACCTACTTCCTCGATGGCGACCAGGACGGCTTCGGCGACGCTTCCCTCAGCAAATGCCTCTGCCAACCAAAGGAACTCTACACCGCCCAGAAGATTGGCGATTGCAACGACGGCAATGAGCTGGTTAATCCTGGCGCCAAGGAAATCTGCAATGGCACCGATGACGACTGCGACGGCCAGGTCGACGAAGACGGCGCCAATGCCTGCACCACCTACTACCTCGACGCAGATGGCGATGGTTATGGCAGTTCAGCGTTTTCACTCTGTCTCTGCGAAGCTTCTGGGGACTACAACACGGAAACTGCTGGCGACTGCAATGACGGCAACGCGGCCGTCCACCCCGATGCTGGCGAGAAGTGCAACAACATCGACGACGATTGTGACGGCTCGGTAGACGAGGAGGGGGCCAACGGCTGCACCATCTTCTACCGCGACCTTGATGGCGACGAATACGGGGTCGTTGATGATTTCAAGTGTCTCTGCGACAAGAACGCCACCTATGGGGCCGGCGTTCCCGGCGACTGCAACGACAACAATGCCCAGATCAACCCGGGGCAGACGGAGAGCTGCAATTCCAAGGACGACGACTGCGACGGCTCCGTCGACGAGAAGGGCGCTGCCGGCTGCACCAATTACTATCGAGATACCGACAACGACACCTATGGGGACAGCGCTGACGTCCTCTGCCTCTGCCTCCAGACGGGCGACTACGACACGACCAAACCTGGCGATTGCAACGACCTGAACTTCAGCCAGAACCCGGAAATACCCGAGAAGTGCGACGACATCGACAACGACTGTAACGACGGTATAGACGAGGGCTGCAATAAGGACGATGACGACTACTGCACCGCTTCCATGACCGTGACGGGCACTCCCAAAACCTGCCCCCTCGGGGGCAACGACTGCAACGATAACAACGAGTTCATCAATCCCGGGGCCACCGGGAAGTGCGCTGACTTCGACAACAACTGTGTCAACGGCACGGACGAGGGCTGTGACGACGACGCTGACAACTATTGCGATTGGGACATGGCCACCGTTGGGACACCCGCGGTCTGCCCCCTGGGCGGACTTGATTGCAACGATGCCGACCCGGCCCTGAAGCCTGGCGCAACCGAGGTCTGTGACAACAAGGACAACAACTGCAGTGGCACCACCGACGAGGGTTGCGACGATGACGACGATGGCTACTGCGATCAGAACATGTCAGTTATCGGAACCCCGGACACTTGTCAGCAGGGCTCGGGTGATTGCAATGATACGTCTCCCAATATCCATCCCGGGGCAGCGGAGCTTTGCAACGGCCTCGACGATAATTGCAACGGCCAGGCCGATGAAGGAGCCCCGGCCTGTTCTGACTTCTTCAAGGACGGTGACGGTGACGGCTATGGGCTGAGCAACAACAAGAAGTGCCTGTGCGAAGCCTCCGGCCTTTACACCGCCAACGCCGGCGGAGATTGCAATGACAGCGACAACAGCGTTCACCCAACGGCCACGGAGCTTTGCAACTCCAAGGACGATAACTGCAATGGCCAAACCGACGAGGCCGGGGCCCAAGGATGTTCACTGTACTACTTTGACAAAGATGGTGACACCTACGGGGTTGGTGTTGATAGCAAATGCCTGTGTGCAGCTGCCGGCAGCTACACGGCCACCGTGGTTGGCGACTGCAATGACAATGCCCAGGCCATCAACCCCGGCGCCTCTGAGTCCTGCAACAACGTCGACGATGATTGTGATTCGCAAATCGATGAAGTGGGAGCCCTGGGCTGCGAAAGCCGTTACAAAGACGTGGACATGGATGGCTACGGCACCAGCGGCGACCAGCAATGCCTGTGCAAAGACACTGGAAATTACTCGGCCAGCGTCTCCGGTGACTGCAACGACAACAGCGCCGCAGTCAACCCCGGAGCAGCGGAGAGCTGCAACGGAGTAGATGACAATTGCAATGGGCAGGTGGACGAAGGGGCCAACCTGTGCACCACTTACTACCGCGATGCCGACGGGGACGGATACGGCCTCACCGCCGATTCCGTATGCACCTGTGGACCTTCAGGTCTCTACACCGCCAAGACCAACGGGGATTGCAACGACAACAACAAGCTGGCCTTCCCCAATGCCCCGGAAAGCTGCAATAACATTGATGACGACTGTGACGGCGTGGCCGATGAACAAGGAGCCCAGGGCTGCAACACCTACTACAAGGACGCCGACGCCGATGACTTCGGCGTCCAGGGCACGGGAAAATGCCTGTGCACCGAAAACGCCCCCTATTCAGCGACAATGGTAGGGGATTGCAATGACGCCAACGGCAACGTCAATCCGGGAGCCACCGAGGTCTGCAACAACCTCGACGACGACTGTGATGGCAACCTCAATGAGTTGGATGCCGTGGGGTGCTCCATTTTCTATCGGGACAACGATGATGACAACTACGGAGTCAGCACTGACTCCCACTGCTACTGTTTCGCCACTGGCAGCTACACCGCAGCCGTTGGTGGGGATTGCAACGACAGCAACGGTGCAGTCCACCCCTCCGCCCCGGAACTGTGTGATAGCCTTGATAACGACTGCGACTCACAGGTAGACGAGGAGGTGGTCGGCCAGTGTATTACCTATTACCGGGACGCGGACAACGATGGGTGGGGGCTGGCCAACGATTCGCAGTGTCTCTGCAAACCCACCGGTAACTACCTGGTGACCAAATCTGGCGACTGCAACGACGCCAACGGGGCCATCAACCCCGACTCAGCAGAGTACTGCAATGGCATCGATGACAACTGTGACAATGTCATCGACGGAGCCGGCTCCGGCGGCTGCACATGGTACTACAAAGATGGTGACGGAGACTTCTATGGCTTGACCGCCAATCCCCTCTGCCTCTGTGCTGCGGCCCCCCCATATTCGGTTACCATGGGCGGCGACTGCAACGATGGCGACGCCGCCATCAAGCCCGGCGCCACCGAACTGTGCGACAACATCGACAATAATTGCGACGGCCAGACCGACAACGGCTGCGACGATGATAACGACGACTACTGCGACGAGAACATGCAGGTGGTCAACGCACCACCCGTCTGCCCCAAGGGTGGCGGCGACTGCAATGACCAGAACAGCGCCGTCAATCCGGCCAAGACAGAAACCTGCAACGGACTCGATGACGACTGCAATGACGCCGTCGACGATGGCGATGACGCCGACCTTTGCGACCTCGATAACGCGACGCCATCTTGCAACAACGGCAGTTGCGAAATCGATAGCTGTGTGGCCAGCTACTACGATGTCAACGCCACTGATAGCGACGGCTGCGAATGCCAGGAAGACACCAATGAGAGTTCAGGGGACACCTGCAACACCGCCTCGGTCCTCGGAGCCCTGGCAGATAGCGGAACCACCGCCACCTACTCCGGCAACATCGTGCCCGGCGGAGATTCCGACTGGTTCAAGTTCACCGCCACCGACCTGATTGACGTGGAATGTGACAAACTCAATATCGAGGTGAACTTCACGAGCAATCCGAGCGGACAGTTCGTCTTTGACGTCTACCGGGGTTCCTGCGAGGCCGGAAATAACCTCTGTATCGGCAGCGATGCCTTCTCGTGGTCCACCGATTTCTACAGTGGTGGGTTGGGGGAATGCCCCTGCCATCCCACTCCATCATACACCTCCGACGATATCATTCCGGCACCGGCTGGAAACCTTTGCGACGACCAGAGCGCCACGTTCTGGGTACGGGTCTATCGTTCCGCCGGCAAGCCGGTATCTTGCAGCACCTACAAAATTCAGGTATCCAATGGAAACTGAGGGCTGACTGGTGACAGAGAGGAGAGCGAAACGTGACTGGTGAACACACTACGGTGACCAAGTGCCCGTCGTGCGGTAGAGTATCCGTTGGCATGCCCTCCGAATGTCCGTCCTGTGGGCACGTCTTCACCAAACCAGACACCAATCTTCCGGCAGTGCGGGAGCAAACCCAGGGCTTTCAAACGCATGCCCTGCTGGAAAGAACCCGAGACGAGGCCAGTTCAAAGATGCCCCGCCACATTGTCGTGCCGGTGATGGCGGGACTGCTTGTTGCCATCATCGTGCTGGTTCTAGTCCGCCTCAATGCCAATGACGGCCGCAACTCACAAGCAGCCGCAGGAACCGGCGCCCCCCCCCAGGCATCTGTAGGGTCAACGACCCCGGGGGAGGGCCGGCACAAGCATGACCAGGACGGTTCTGCCTCCCGTCGGGACGGCGTCGTCCCCAGCCTCGGCCCAGGCGCCCACAAGGTTTCACCTTCGGAGATAGCGCTGGATGCAAGTGGTACTATTGCCGATGATGCCAGGGAGTTGGTCCTGTTCGACGGCTATATGGACACCTGCTACTTCATGGACAGTAACGCCGAAGCACACCGGCTGTCGGTGCACTTTGCTTCGTCAATGCGCTTCAGCCACGTACTCTTCCACGTCTCTTGCTTGCGCTCGACCCGCAAGGGGATCAGCGGTCACATCACTCTACGCACCGACGACGGGTCAACTCGCCAGGTACAGATTCCAGGGGTCTCTGGACCAACCTGGGTTGACCTCGCCGGGGCCTGGACCAGAAACATCGAGATCGAGATGGCAGAAGGGGAATTCGAGGATATCGGCCTTGGTGAACTGGAGTTCTTCGCTTTTGAAGATGAGGAGTTGAGATGACATCAAGAAGAACCATCATCGCCCTGGGAGCCGTATTCCTGCTGGTCGGGGCATGCGGTGGAGAGGCCACGACACCACCAGAAGACGTCGTCAATTTCATCAGTCACGATGTTTGGAAACCGCCGCCACCCGAAGACATCAAAGAGCTTCCGGAAATTGACTCGCAAGTGGATCTGGCTCCCGCTGACGAGCAAGATCCGCCGCCCGATGTTCCTCCGGTCCTCACCGCCTGCGGCGACGGGGTGTGCAACGGTGCAGAGACCATCCAGAATTGCGCCAAAGATTGCCTCGACAATCCCGCCAAGGTGGTTTTCATCTTCGCCCACAAAGGGGACGAGTTGGCTTCACTGGGCCGCATCTACGATCTCACCCAGGCCGGCGCCAAGGTTTTCGTCTTCTTCCTCACTTTCGACGAGACGCCCATCGAGACGTTTTACGTGTCGCCGTCGAAGCTCTCGGTTGCTGCGGTGGGCGTGCCGGTTGAGAACATCTACCTCTACGAACAGCATATTGAGTGGGGAATGGTCTCCGGTACCCGCGAAGTCCTAGACCGTCTCACGCAGCACCTTTCAACGATTCAGCCTGAGGCCGTCTACCTGCCACAGCTCTGCGGTGGCGAACTTGAAGACGAACTGGCACACGTCATCGGACTCCAGGCAGCCAAGCGGGCCAGCCTGTTTCCAGACTATTACGAGGTGCCAACCCCCTCCAGTTACTTCGAGAGTGCCGATGCACCGCTGGACGCTGCACAGCAGGACCCCGACGGCTTCGTCACCCACTTCATCCGGCGCTGGCGGCTCATTCCCAAGAACACGGACGAACTGAAACCGACCCTGGGTAGCCAGGACATGGTGGAATTGCGCCTGGCCGCGGCACACATCATGAACGATTGGTTTCAGGGCTTCCTCTACAAGATACCTGAGGATCGACTCCTCTATCTACTAAGAGAGATTCAAACTTACCGCGCCATGCCGCAGGGGCAGAAGCTTGACAAGAAGCCCTACCTGGAGAGCCTGGAGAACCCCGGCTCCGTCTTCATTTACGTTGACCAGGGCTACACCTTCGACGAGTTCAAACACCGCGCCAAAGTTATCGCATCCTTCTACGGTTCAGATGTGAGAACCATTCCGTCAACTCTCCCCTGGTTCGACGCGCCGGCCCCAATGATTATCATGCAGGATTATGATGTCGTACTGGACATCAGGTCGTTTTCACCGGACCC
>CALGBT010000298.1 GCA_937884235.1 uncultured Pseudomonadota bacterium | reverse complement strand
CCAGCAAGACGCGGGTCATCTACTTCGAGTCACCAGTCAATCCCACCCTCGATGTCATCGACATTGGAGCCTGGGCTTCCATCGCCGCCGCCGCCAACGCAGACCGCCCTGATAATGAGAGGATTTGGGTAGTGGTGGACAACACCTTCGCCACTCCCTACTGCCAACGTCCCCTCAGCCTCGGCGCCGACATCGTCGTCCATTCCCTGACCAAGAACGTCATGGGGTTTGGCACCGACATGGGCGGCATCGTCGTCGGGCCCCTGGCCATTCATGAACGGATCCGGCTGGCGCGCAAGGACTTCGGCGGCGTAGTCGCCCCGCGAGCAGCATGGAACATTCTGGTCTACGGTCTCTCGAGCCTGGCCATCCGCATGGACAAGCAAATGGCCAATGCCGACGAGGTTGCAAGCTATCTTGAGCAGCGGCCAGAGGTGGCACTGGTGGCTTATCCCGGCCTCAAGAGCCACCCCCAACAGGAACTCGCAAAACGGCAGATGCGGGACTTCAAAGACCGTTTTGCACCAGGCCTGATGGTCTATTTCGAATTGGCATGCGAAGGCGACAACGGTTACCACCGCGCTAAGGCCTTCATGGACTACATCGCCCGGGAATCATACGTCATCACCCTGGCCGTCAGCCTCGGCCAGGTCAAGACCCTCATTGAGGCCCCCCCCCTCATGACCCACTGCGTCTACGGCGACAGCGCCGCCACCGCAGGGATGTCCTTCGGCTCTATCCGACTTTCCATGGGCATCGAAGAACCCGCCGATATCATTCGGGATCTGGAAGCTGCTTTTGAGTTTGTGAAGGACCTGGAGTAGGCTGCGGCGCGAAGAGGCTAGACGTACAACTCAAACAAACCGGCAGCGCCCATCCCGCCACCGATGCACATGGAAACAACCCCGTATCTCTCATTGCGACGGATCATCTCGTTGAGCAGAGAGGTGGTGAGTTTGGCCCCGGTACAACCCAGGGGATGACCCAGGGCGATGCCGCCGCCGTTGACATTGACGATGGCCGGGTCGAGTTCCAGGGCATCGAAGCAGCAGTAGTGTGCCTGTGCGGCAAAGGCCTCGTTGACCTCGTAGAGGCCGACCTGGTCCTTGCCAACTCCAGAGTGATTCCAGAGCTTGGGAATTGCCACTGCCGGGCCAATGCCCATAACCTCCGGCGGCGTTCCGGCCACCTGGAAATCGCGCACATAAGCCATGGGCTTGAGGCCCAGTTCCTTGGCCTTGTCGAGCCCCATCACCATCACCACTGAAGCACCATCGTTGGTTGGCGAGGCATTGCCTGCGGTGACGCTACCGTTCAGCTTGAAGACCGGCCGCAGCTTGCTAAGGCTCTCGACGGTCGTCTCCGGACGCATGGATTCATCCTGCTCCAGATACTTCACGTTGCCCGCCGCATCGGTATACGGAACCTTCACGATCTCGCCGTCAAACTTCCCCTCCTGCCAGGCTGTGGCAGCCTTCCTGTGGGAATGATAAGCGAACTCATCCTGGGTTTCCCGGGAAACGTTATAACGTTCGGCCACCAGCTCCGCAGTCAACCCCATGGGCGTGTAGATCTCCACCTGTTCTCTGGTTGCCCCGAGGTGAGCGCTAAAATTGAAGCCACCCATGGGCACCGAAGACATGGATTCAACACCACCGGCAATGATGATGTCCGACATGCCAGACATGATCTCCATGGCCGCATAGGCGATGGTCTGTAGACCAGACGAGCAGAAACGGTTGACGGTGATGCCCGGGACAGTGTTGGGCAGTCCGGACAGACTGGCAACCACGCGGCCAAGGTTCATGCCTTGCGCACCTTCCGGCATGGCATTACCGATAACCACGTCATCGACCATCTCCGGCTTGACCGCCGGGGTGCGCGCCATCAGTTCCTTGATCACCAGCACACCCAGATCTTCGGGGCGGACTTTGGCCAGCACCCCGCGCTTGGCCCGCCCAACAGTGGACCGGACGGCGGATACGATAACAGCTTCTCTATTTGCCATTGTTCTATCCTCCTAGTTGCGCAGCGGCTTGTTTTTCAAAAGAATGTGGCGGATCCGGTCCATCGTCTTCTTCTCGCCCAGCAGGCTCATGAAGGCCTCCTTCTCGAGTTCGAGGATACGTTCCTCGGTAACGATGGTCCCCGGCAGCACTTCACCACCTGCCAAAACGTAGGCCAGCTTGCGACCGATGAAGGCATCGTACTCGGTTGCGTAGCCACCCAGGGTAAAGGTATAGAGACCGGCTTCCGCCAGGGCAATGCCGTCGGTTCCCGTGGCCCGGATCTGCATGGGCACTTCCGGACGCCAGCCAGACCGGTGGAGACCAAGCGCATATTGCTTGGCCTGATTGAGCTGGTTGTCACGGCTGTTGACGAACTTGTCGAGGCCCGGTCTCAGCAACCGCATCTCCTCGGCAAGGCGAGCGGAGAAGCTGACCCCCGCAGTTCCGATGTACTCAAAAGCCTTCTGGAAGTAAGGCAACGGATTGGTATTCTCGGCAAGCACTTCGGGAATCTCCCGCATCCACCGCACCAGCAACTCCTTGGTACCGCCGCCACCGGGGATGAGGCCTACACCAACTTCGACAAGACCCATGTAGAGCTCACAATGGGCAACAATGTGCGAGGCACCGAGGCAGACTTCACAACCGCCGCCGAGGGCCATCTGGTGGGGGGCGGCAACCACCGGCTTGGCACCGCGATGGGTGGCCGTATTCACCTTCTGGAACTGGTCGACAATCATTTCGATGTCGTCCCACTTCTTCTGCATGGCATACATGTTGATCAGAACGAGGTTCGCCCCCACCGAAAACTGCTGCCCTTCGTTATAGATGACCCCGCCTTCCCATTTGCTCTCTTCAAGCAACTCAAGGAGGCGCCACTGCATGCGAATGATGTCATCGTCGATGGCATTCATACGGCTGTGGAATTCAAGTCCCAGGCAACCGTCCCCCAGATCGTGAATCGTTGCCGAATCGTTGCCGTCCACCTTGCTACCCTTCGCCCGGCAAGCGTTGAGGGTAATCCAGGAATCACGTACCGGAACTTTGAGATAGGCCGCTGAAGCGAAATCCCAGTAAAACTCCTCGCCAGCAACGGTCTTGTAGAAAGTCCCCTCAGACTGCGCCAGGAAATCCTTTACCTTCTGCGGTACGGTCATGCCTTCCGCTTCCATCCGCGCCACGGATTTAGCCACGCCGATGGCATCCCAGGTCTGGAACGGGCCCAACTCCCAGTTGAAGCCCCAGCGCATGCCGCGGTCGATGTTGACTACGTCATCGGCGATCTCGCCAAGCCGATTGGCCGAGTAGATTAGCGAACGGGCCGCAGTCCGCCAGGCAAAGAGACCGGCCTCGTCCTGAGCATAGACCAACGACGCCAGCTTCTCGGACGTGGTATCCATGCCCTTGACTGCCTTCACGGACTCAAAATCAGCCTTCTCCTTCTCACGGTACTCGACGGTGTTCAAGTCGAGGGCGTAAATGACCTTCTTCCCTGAGGACTTGTCAATCTTGTAGAATCCGCCCTTGGTTTTGTTGCCCAGCCACTTCTTCTCCAACATCTGCTGGACGAACTGGGGAACCTGAAAAACCTCCCGCTCTTCGTCGTTGGGGCAGTTGTCATAGACGTTCTGCGAGACGCTGGCGAAGGTATCGAGGCCCACCAGGTCGATGGTCCGGAAGACCGCGCTCTTGGGACGGCCCATGGGAGGTCCAGCGATGGTATCAATGGCCTCCACAGTCAGCCCCATCTCCCGCATGACGGAGAGTCCAGACATGACCGCGTGGATGCCGATGCGGTTGGCCACGAAGTTCGGCGTGTCCTTCCCGTAGACGATGCCTTTGCCCAGAACCATCTCGCCAAAGTCGGCCAGATGCTGAACGATTTCGGCGTCGGTCTTGGGACCGACGACAATTTCCAGCAACTTCATGTAACGCACGGGATTGAAGAAGTGCGTCACCAGGAAGTGGTTACAGAACTCGTCAGTCATTCCCGCAGTCATTGATTCAATGGAGAGGCCCGAGGTATTGGACGTGACGATGGTCCCCTCCGTCCGGTACTTGACGATCTCCCGGAAGAGACTCTGCTTGATGGTCAGGTCCTCCTTGACAACCTCAATGATCCAATCGCACTCAGCGACCCGCGGCAGATCATCTTCGAAGTTGCCAATCTCGATCATCGAGCCGCCGGATGGGGTGAAGAAGAGGGCCGGCTTCGCCTTCAATGCAGCCTTCAGACCACCGGCCGCAAACATGTTTCGCTTTGCCGGGATCTTCTTCTCTGCGTCCGACAGGAAAGGTGGAACAATGTCCAGCATGAGGCACGGGATACCTGCATTGGCAAGATGAGCCGCAATTCCCGTCCCCATGACTCCCGCCCCGAGGACCGCCACTTTCTTGATCTTACGCTTCATAGCTCCTCCTTGGATATGGTTCTCTGTCTGGGTTGAGGCAATGGGTCTACAGATGTCGTTACGCAGCGTGTCATCAGGGGCATACTACTAACCGGGATGGGCCGTTACAAGAACTTTTGCGACCCTTTCTGACCATTTCATGACCTGCCGCGTCATAGGGGGGTGCGGCGGGGCCAGACAAGAAGATGCAAAATGTCCCTTGACAGCCTCGTGGACCCCATTACCTTAGGGTTGCGATGCCGGGGATGACGGCATGCACATAAATGGCCATTCTTGCTGACAAACATTTACAATAATGGAGGTGTGTCATGAGTATCGCAATGTACAAAAACTATGGTCTGCCGAGTCTGTTTAGCAGCTTCCAGGGCGGGCACGCCCATCCCTATCTGCGCCCCCGAACAGTGGCGAGCCGTAACTGCTGGTCACCCGCCGTGGACATTCACGAGACTGGCGATACCCTGGCCTTCGAGTTTGAGTTGCCCGGCGTCAAGAAGGAAGATATCACGCTGGAATACAAGGACGGGGTCCTCTCCCTCAGCGGGGAGAAGAAGGCCGCAGGGGAAGACGGTGAGACCCGCTTCTTTACCCGGGAACGCTCCCTCGGCGCGTTCAACCGCAGCTTCCGCATCGGCGATGGCTACGATCCGACAACGGTAGTGGCGAAGCATGCCGACGGTATCCTCACGGTTACCGTTACCAAGAAGGAAGAAGCCAAGCCCGTCTCTATTCAGGTCCAGTAGTCCTCCCTGCCTCTTTCATTCACCTCCCCGGCGCGCTAAACTCGCCGGGGAGGTGCCTCTATGTTCCGGCAAATCATGTTCACCTGCGCTCTACTTGCCCTGCATGGCTGCATCGACAAGAGCAGAGGAAGCGCTGACGTCAGGCCGGCCGTGGCGTGCCCTGAGGCGGGTGCGGCAATCGACCTCTGCCCCGACCTGCAGGTGAAGTTACTGGCCACGGCCTTCCACCAGGCGATTGGCCGGGAGCCCGGCGTAGCGGCTGAGCCGGGACACGTCTTCTGTCTGGTTGAGTTGGAGTGGCCGAAGTTGCCCGCTGGCCAGATTCGGCAGCTGCCCACGCTGGTGGATGGAAGCGGGCGAAGCTGGCCGCTCCACGCCCCGGCCGAGGTTGCCTGGCGCAGCATGCAGCCCGACCTGGCCACGCCCGACGTCCGACCCTCCGTC
>CALGBT010000297.1 GCA_937884235.1 uncultured Pseudomonadota bacterium | reverse complement strand
TCCAGGAGCGTGGCGCCAAGACTCGTCACCAGTTTCGCCGCCGCTTCCATGGTCCCGCCGGTCGCCAGCAGGTCATCGACCAGAACGACCCGGTCCCCGGTGGTCAGAGCATCCTCGTGGATTTCGATGGTATCGGTGCCATATTCGAGGTCGTAGGTCTGGCGACGGACTTTGCCCGGTAGCTTGCCCGGTTTGCGAATCAGCACGCAGCCACAACCCAGCCGCACCGCCATGGCACTGGCAAAAATGAAGCCGCGAGACTCAATGCCAGCCACAAAGTCCGGCGGATTGTCCAGGTGGGGCTCACAGAGCGCCTCAATGGTTGCCCGCAGGCCTTCCGGGTCCTGCAACAACGGCGTAATGTCCCGGAACAGGATCCCTGGCTTCGGAAAATCGGGAATGGCACGGATCTTAGCTTTGATAATGTTCATCTTCTCCCCCTAGAGCGCTTCCCAGTGAGACATGTCCGCGCGCGCATTGCACGAGAGGTCCCAGGTCAGCGCCGATATGGTCATGTAGCCCCTCTTCATCCAGTAGCAATCGGACCCCTCATCACCCTGCAACGAAAGGTCACGCCCTCCGATCCAGCCATGCTTCAGCCCCATGGGGTCTTCCCACACCGCCGTCTGATTGGCGAAAACCCGCCGCCCCAGATGGCACACCTTGATCCCCTTTGGCTCCCCGAACATCTCCACGGAAGGGATGTTGACGTTGAGCATCGTCTCCGGCGCCAGCCCCTTCTCCTGCGCAGTGACGAGCACCCGGTCAATGTGCGGCAAACACTGCTCAAAGTCCACCGGCTCCGTAACCGCCAGCGAGAAAGCAATACTCGGGATGCCCTGCAAAAGGCCCTCGCGAGCCCCGGCCACCGTGCCTGAATAAATTGTATCGTAGCCCAGATTGGGGCCGAGATTAACCCCGCTCAAGATGAAGTCCGGCTTCTCTTCCAGCAGTTCATTCACCGCAAAGAAAACACAGTCAGTGGGCGTCGCCTCAAGCCCGTATGCATCGGGCCCATAGCGTTCGAAAACCCGAAACGCCTTATTGATGGTAATCGATTGGCTCACCGCGCTCTTCTGCGTCCGCGGCGCCGCCACCACCACTCGGTCAAAGCGGCGCCGAGCCGCTTCAATCAGCACCTGGATGCCAGGGGCCCTGATGCCATCGTCGTTGGTTACAAGTGCGAGCATGCTCCTCCTGAAAAACTGCGCCGGGTTATACCACCGAATCTACATCGGGGGAAGGGGGGGCCATGTCGCCAGCCGGAGCCGCATGCTCGGCATCACGAATGACCTCCCGGCTGAACTCCCCGAGGAAGAAATAGGCGACAATGACTCGAAAGATAACGAAGCTGAAAATCGAGGTCGTCGAGTAGGCATCCACTACTGCGGCAGCCTGCCCGGTTGCCCGCACCACAAAGGGCGCGTAGAAATGCCGCATTACCACCTGCACCGTACCCAACCCGGCCACCGAGATGGGCACAATCTGAACAAAGGTGATGAGCGAGTTGTAGACCACCAGGCGCAGCAGCGGCACATCAATGGCGAAGAGCTGCAAAAGAATGTACTGACTGCCCAGGTAGGTCAGCAGCAGGCACATGCGCAAACCCAGGAAATAGAACACCGTGCCCACGTTCAAATCAGCCAGCGGTGCCAGCATCTGTAACTTCAAAAGCCGGGAAACAACAGGTATCTTGAGGTCCAACTTGAGCATCAGGACCACCAGTGCGAAGCCGCCAAAGCCCCCTGCGGCCATGAACCACGCCACCACCTCAGTCGACCCGTCCAGCACCCCGGTACCCTGGGTTGCCATGAGGCCGACAACAAGCAACACGCAAAGCGTCAGAATGTCCATGACGTTGAGAAAAAAGAGGGAACCGAGGCTGCTCCAGAAGGGGGCCTGCCGGCTCCGTTGCAGATAGAAGGCCATGCCCACGAGCGCCAGATTGTAGTTGAGGATATTAAGGAAGTAGGAAGTTGCCTTAATGGGCAACGCCTCCCGATAACTCACTTTGCAAACAAACCGGGTAAAGACCCTGGCAACACAGAAGCTGTCGATGAGAAAGGTGGCCAACGTCCCCACAGACGCCAGCAGCAGGACCGCCACAATATTCACGTCGGCCAGGGAGTGCCCGATGGTCTCCAGGTCCGTGGTCGTGGCCATGTACGCCAGCAGGATACCGGTACCCAACCACGGCAGCAAGCGCTTCACGTGAGCCATCCAGGCGGATTTATTCTGCGTCAAAAGGACCCCCTCCAACGGGGTTTGAATTAGGTGTAGAGGATGATAGAATCCCCTTCCCTTGTCAACAGGAGACCCCCATGGCAGGCCCGGATCACCGCTCTCTCGCATGGACCGTATTGGACTCCGTGCGCACCCGCGACCGCCTCGCCACCGCCGCCCTGCGCCACGCCACCGAACGCCAGAACCCGCCCCCCGAAGTCGTCTCGGCCGCCCACCGACTCATCATGGGGACCATCCGGGAGCGGGGCTACCTGGATTCAGTCCTCGCCCGCCTGGTGGAACGCCAGCTCCCCCGCAAGGACAAACGGCTCATGGATCTCTTGCGGCTGGCCCTCTACGAAATGCTCTTCATGGATTCCATCCCCAGCTACGCCACCGGCTCCCGCTATGTCGAGCTGGCTCGCCGCAGCAAGGGGGCACGCGTGGCCGGCTTTGTCAACGCACTGCTGCGCAAGGCCGCCAACCTCGACCCCACTGCCGAACTCGACGCCCGAGCCAACCTCCCCGCCCCTGCCCGGCTCTCCCTGCCAGAGTGGCTCCTTGATGCTGCCCAAACCGTCTTTGGCGAATCCACAGAAGATGAACTGGCCGGGCTCGCCCGCGCCGCGGACATCGCCCTCCGTACCGCCGGTGCGCTCCCCCGCTCGGACCTCCTCGAAGAACTCAAGCGCGAGGGCCTCTCCCCGCAACCCATGCCCGAGAACGACCGCGGCCTCTTGTTGCCACCCGGAGAATCCCCCTACCAGACCATGGCCTTCGCCCGGAACCGCTTTCGCCCCCAGGACCGCGCCTCCCAGTTCGTCACCGATCTGGTCATCGCCGCGGGACGGGGCGACCTCCTCGATGGCTGCTCCGGCAACGGCACCAAAGCCATCGCCTGCGCCGAGAGCCCCCGCTTCACGTCAGTCACGGCCGCCGACATCTCGCCGCACAAACTCAGCGAAATCTCCGCCCGCACCACCCTGCCCCTGCGCACCCTGACCCTCGACCTCACCGCCCCCGACCTCCCTCCCAACAGCTTCGATACCGTCCTCCTCGATGCCCCCTGCACCGGCCTCGGTACCCTGCGGCGACACCCCGAACTCAAATGGCGCCGTAAACCTGCAGATAGCTATGCCAACGGCAAACTCCAAGGCGCACTCCTCGCCGGCGTTGCCCCGCTAGTCAAGCCAGGAGGCCTCCTCATCTACGCCGTCTGCTCCTTTCTCAACGCCGAGGGACCAGCCGTCATCGACAACTTCCTCGCCACTCACCCCCACTTCACCCTCGAACCCCCCGCCCAGCACCTGACCGGCACCGCCAAAGAACTCACCGGACGCCTCGCCGCCGCCAACAACACCCTCCCCATGCACAAACCCGGCATGCTGCTGACACTGCCCTCGGTGATGGACGGGGATCTGTTTTTTGTGGCTTTGCTGCGGCGGGCGGGGTGACGCAGTGTAGGTGAGGCCACGGCTGACGCAGTATTGGTCCGTCGTCACCGCATCGACCCAGCCCTCGCGGAATACTTGCCCAATGGCCGGGTTTGCCTAAAATAGACCCGCAGGAGGGTTGCGCGTGCGAGTTGTTGCTTCGATGGTGGCTATGCTTTGGTGCTTGAGCCCGGCTCAGGCCCGGGCCGATTTCTTTGCCTGTGAACGGGATGGCCAAACCTGGATCACCAACTACAAAGACCCCTCGGCCAAGCACTGCAAGCGCATCATGTCGGGATTCGGCGCCCCGGCACCGAAGGAGGGCACTGCAGCCACAGCCGGCAACACCAACACCGGCAAACCTCGCAAGACCAGGAGCTGGAAGCCGCCACGCAAGGTGACCTTCGATAGCACCGGCACCAAGGGCGAGGAGAAACTCAAAGACATCGGCCGCATTGTCGAACTGGCGAGCCAGAAATATGACCTCCCGCAAGCGTTTATTCACGCCATTATCATGGTAGAATCCAGCTACAAGGTCCGGGCCCTCTCCTACAAAGGAGCCATGGGCCTCATGCAGTTGATGCCTGGAACCGCCGGCGACATGGGCGTCACCGACCCCTATGACCCCTACCAGAACATCATGGGCGCAACCAAGTTTCTGCGCATCCTCGCCAACCGCTTCGACGGCGACATTCCCAAGGTGCTCGCAGCCTTCCACGCCGGGGGCGGAGCGGTCTCCCGGGCCAATGGCATTCCCTGGGAAGGAAGCGACGGCTACGTCCGAAAAGTGCTGGACAATTACTATCGTCGGAAGCCCGAGTTCGCCGCTCAGTAGCCACTCGCTCCCAATCTTTCCGTTGCAATGCCCCCCTGATTCCCTATACTTGCCCGGAAATGGAGTTGCCGTAGAGGAAGTCGCATGAAAAGACGTCGCCTGTCACCAGAGCTCAAACGTGAGTTCTTCAGCCTGCCTAATATCCTCACCTACCTGCGGATTGCCGCGATCCCCTTTGTAATCTTCGTACTCATGCTCTCGGAAGAGAAAGTGACTGGCTCCAGGGAGGCAAGCCAGTGGCTTTGCTTCGTCGCCCTGCTCTTGTTTTCCGCCGCCGCCGTGACCGATTATTTCGACGGCTACCTGGCCCGCACCCGCAACATGTCAACACTGGTCGGCAAGTTCATCGACCCGGTGGCGGACAAGCTACTGGTCCTGGCAACCCTCATCACCCTCGTTGAACTGCACCGTGTCGCCGCCTGGATAGTCGTGCTCATCCTGCTGCGGGAGATGTCAATCAACACCCTCAGGACGCTGGCCCTGGCTGAACGCCTGCCAGCCATCCACGTTATTTCCGCCGGCAAGTGGAAGACAGCCTTCCAACTCTGTGGCATCATGGGGCTGATCCTTCATTACCCCCAGAAGATCCCCCTGCTGCCCGACCCCATCAACTTCAACGCCATCGGCCAAGCGCTCATTGTAATCTCTCTGCTCTTCTCGTTTACCTCGGCTGGTTCCTACTTCAAGGGCTTCGTTGAGAGCATCAAAATCAAGTACTCCGAAGAATACGAGGATGACGAATGAGCCTGCGCATCGTCCCGGCCGCGCTTTTCACCTGCCTGCTGGTGCTGACCTCCACAAGCTGTCAGCGGGATGAGAGTGATGTGCTTTCCTGGATGTCGTCGGAGTGCCTCGAATGTACCACGCTGGATGAGAAAGCCTTCTGCGATGACGGCCTCGACAACGACGAGGATGGACTCACCGACTGCGAAGACAAGGACTGCGAGGGAATCGGCTGCTGCGGCGCCATGGCCCCCCTCGAGAACCTCGATGAACTCTGCAACGATGGCTGCGATAATGACGGCGATGGCTTCACCGATTGTGGTGACTGGTCCTGCTCCAAAACGGCCACGGTCACCGTCTGCAAGTCCGCCGTAAAGACCCCGGAAAACACGCCTGAGGCGTGCTCAGACGGCATCGACAACGACTGGAACGGCCACTTCGATTGCGCCGACTTCTCTTGCTCCGAAGCCGAGGCTGTACCCTTTTGTGAAGGCAATGATGCCACCTGCTCAGACGGCATCGACAACGATGGTAACGGCTTCATAGACTGCAAGGATTTCTCTTGTTCCAAGAATTCCAAGGTCACGGTCTGCAAGTAAGTCAGAGGATTTGGTTCAACTCTCGGTGAGGACGTTCATCGCTTTGCGCACGTCAGAAACCCGCAGATAGAGCACTCCGGACGAAGATTCCCGGGAAATGCCACCGTAGGCATAATCGATATTGACGTTGTTCGCCGCAAGCTTCTTGCCAAGCCTGGCCAGCTCGCCGGGCTCGTTCTTCAAATCAATGACCACCACTTCGTTTTCTACCACCAGGATGCCGGAGTTACCCAGCAGATGGACGGCCCGCATCGGCTCATCGACAACGATTCTGACGACCGCGTGGTCCACGGTATCGGAGACACAAAAGCCGATGATGTTGACGCCTTCGTCCTGCAGATGCTGGCAGACGTCAGCGAGCGTCCCCGGCTTGTTCTTGAGAAAAATCGACAGCTGCTTTGCTACCTGCATAGGTCTCTCCTCTGGTACTCATCAAGTGCACCCAGCGGGGCACGTATCTCCACCCAAACCAAACCAGCGCAGCGCCGGCGGCCAGGTCAACAACATAGTGATACCGCAAATACAAAGTAGCAAAAATCAGGCTGGAAACCACCACCAGGAAGACCGGGAACGAACGGCGATGATAGCGCCACGAAGCCACCAGGACGGTCAGCGATAGCTGCGTATGCCCGCTGGGAAAACAATCGTACTTGAATGTCTCGTTCTGATGGAGCCAGTCACGAATGGCACGCCCTACCCCGGTCATGGGAATGGGGTTGGCAAAACGCACCGGGGAATCCGCCACGGCAAAAGCCCAGACATACGGAGAACGCGCGGGAACGACGATATACAGCAGGAAGCTCGTAAGCACCACCAACGCTACCGCCGCGGCCAGCCACTCCGCCTCCCGATCCTTGCCATCCTTCAGCAGCAGCCCCATCAAGATGAAGGGCAGAAGGTAGTGCGACGCATAGCAAATCTGCATGAAGTCCGTGACACCCGCAACCAGATAGGGCTCCAGGAAGGTCGCAACAGGCATGCCGAAAATGGCCTGGTCAAACCACAGAAGCTCCATCTCAAAGCTCCGTGGATGCACGGCAGTGGCATAAAACGGCAGCATCAGAAAGCCCAGATAGAATGTCAGGAAGATGGGTATCGACTTGGCCGTCAGCCTTCGTCCCGTCGGGGCAGCCGCCAGATTCCGGGCAACCATCAAAATCGCAGCCACCATGGTCACGTCAACCAGGAGCAAGAAAGCAAAAGCGCTGACGCCGTGGCTGGAGATGATCCGAGGAGCAGCAACCACCTGGAGCAAACCGACAATCAGCCAGTAGGCGAGGACGAAGCAGTCCGCCAACTCCAAGGGGCGCAGCAACTTGCGAAAGAAGTCTGTCATAGCTCGTCGGCGCAAAAGGCGCGCTATTGCTCCTGAACTGAGGGCAGGAAGAGCCTGAAACAAGCTCCCCCACCAGGGTTATCGTGCTCCTTGAGCAGTTCCAGAGACCCACCCATCTGCACCGCCAAAGTCCGGCCGATGGCCAGTCCCAAACCGAGCCCACCCGACCGGCGCGTCGAAAAGAAGGGCTCAAAGATGCTCTCGGCAAGATCCGGTGCCACCCCCTTCCCACTGTCGGCGACGTCCACGTAGGCCCCCCCCTCACAGGTCACGCACTTGACCCATATCCGCCGCTCCGCCAGCAGAGGATTCTCACGAAAAACCTGCTCCGCATTGGTGAGCAAAGCGTGCAGAATCCTGCCAATCGCCCGACGCTCTGCAACTACGATTTGCCCGCCAGACTCATCCTCGACACGCAGTTCAATACGCGTGCCGGCCAATCCGGGCTCCAACAATGCACAGGCTTCGCGCATTGCACTCCCCAGCACAACGGGGCCAATAGCCAGCGTCATCCCACCAGAGAAACTCGACATGGTCTCCACCAACTGGGCCATCTTCGAGGCCTGCTCATAGATGCGCTCCACGTACCGGGACTGCTTCTCAAGGGTGAGATTCGGGTTGCGCAGAAGATCCGCAAAGCCAATGATCGCAGCCAATGGGTTGTTGAAATCATGGACGATACGACCAAGCAGATTGGACAGCACGGATACCGTCTTTCCATCCTTCAGCAACTTCCCTTCTACACCCATGATCACTTCTCCCAGTACAGCACACACTTCTCGACCCGCGTTTTTCTGCCATAGAGAGGCACGAAAGTCAAGCTGCGCTGACACTCCTGTCAGCCGGCCGGTCCAGGTCCTTGCCACAGACGGGTCCAGAGGGAGGAAGCGGAGTAGAGAGCGGCAGCCAGTTCATCAACAAACCCACCAGGCGTTCCAGGCCGGGAATCGGGGTCGGGAGAGAGTCCCCGGCGAAAGACCCTGTCAACCCGCTGCCTCACTTCCCGCGGCAAGCCGCACCCCGGGGATAGGGGTCTAACCTGCCCGGCATACTGCGCGGCCAGGGCAGCTTCCGCCCGCAACCCACCAAAGGGGCAGAACCCGGCAATCAGGAAATAGCCCACGGCAGCCAGGGAGTAAACGTCGCTGCGGGGCGTAGGAATCGACGCATCAATCATCTCGGGGGCCAGGTAGCCCGGTGTCCCGGCCACCGAAGCGGGGTCGGTCAGCCCCGTTTCCGCACTCATGTGACGCGCAAATCCGAGGTCCACCAGCACCGCCCGCAAGCCCTCGGGCCCCCTGCTGCATAGCACTTGAGAGGGCGTCAAATCCCGTAGCACATGCCCCAAAGCATGGAGCTCCGCCAACGACACCGCTATTTGTCGCAGCACCGACAAGACATCCTCCCGCCCCAGCACTTCCCCATCCCCCACCACCTCCGCCAGGGGCACACCCGGCACCTGCTCGACCACCAGGCAGAAGAGACCCGACGGAGCATCCATCCCCGCCTCCACAAAGCGGACAATGGACGGCGAATCCAGCTGCTGCAGAAGGGCCGCCTCCTGCTCCAGACGAGCGCGATTGTGCGGGTCCGCCGTATCCGTCCGACTCACTTTGAGAGCCAACTTCCGCCCTCGATCATCGGCCACCCCATAGACCAACGATTGCCCACCCCGCGCTAGGAGTCCGGTCACCCGGAAACGCCCCAGAACGCAGCTGCTAAGTGCTAGAGGACCGGGGAAAACTGGAGACATCATTCAGGAACTGCTTGAGAGTGGCAACCACCATGGAGATGGCCACCTGGTTCATGCCTCCCTCGGGGATAATGAGGTTGGCGTAACGCTTGGTCGGCTCTACAAACGTCAGATGCATGGGCCGAACCGTTGCCAGATACTGGTCGACCACATGCTCAAGGGAGCGCCCCCGCTCCTGCACATCCCGGGTGAGCCGCCGGATGATCCGAATATCGTCCTCCGTCTCGACAAAGATCTTAATGTCCATGAGACCACGCAACTCCTCATCCCACAGGGCGAGAATGCCTTCCACAATGATGACTTCGGCCGGGGGCAGGGCGACTACCTCGGGCAGGCGAGTGCTGGTGGCAAACGAATAGACCGGCTTGGCAACCGGCTCGCCAGCGAGCAGCGATCTGACGTGGGACCTGACTAACTCAAACTCCACCGCGTCGGGATGATCGAAGTTTGCCCGACGACGCTCCTCCAAACTCAGGTGGCCAAGGTCCCGGTAGTAGGAATCCTGATCCAGGAGAGCCACCTTGGACCGGCCCACCGCAGCCGTGATCTTCTTGGAAACTGTAGTCTTGCCAGAGCCCGTCCCCCCTGCGATCCCCACCACGAGAGGTTTTGAGAGAGCATCGCTCATCGCGTCTCCAGCGGAGAGCAGACCAGTTGCAGATTGGCGATGGTATCGCCCGCCGTACCTTTGAGGCCGGTCACCACGAAACCAGGTGGACAACTCAGCCTGAACGGCGTCCCCTCGCCAGACCCCACCGCAGACGTGAAGTGGGCTGACGTCCCCACCTGGATCTGCTTCTTGGCGACCTGGGCAACCAGCTGCTTGGCGGACATGCCACCGACACGCTCACAATCCTCCGCCCGCTCAGCCAACACCGCCTTCCGGCAGGCCTCACAATCAGCCCCCCCGTCGACCATGTCGACCGCGGCGGCTGGGCCGCCTGAAATCATGGTCTCCTCCACCTGCTGCCGGTGCACTTCCACCCCATCGATATGCACGGCTAGAAAGAGACCAGTCAACTCAAGCGCTTGGGGAATCGGTCGCTCCTTGCCCAACTCAACCTGATATGTGCCTCGGTCAATGGCCACATACATCTCTTCAGACCAAAGCATCTTCTGCTCCAATCTGGTGCGATGCAGGGAATACCGGAACCAGTAGATTCCGCCCACCGGCCCACCCGCCTCGTCAGTTAAAGAGCCAGTGTAGACAAGGGTCTTAGGGGAAGCCTGCACAACCCCCGGTAGCAGCAAGATGGACAATCCAACCAGCAGTACTCGTAGCCAACGCACTCGTCACCCCTCTGCCCGAAGAACCTACTTGTCGCCCCAGTGGAAGAGGAAACCGCCGTTTAGGATAATCCCATGCAACGAGCCGTCTTCCTCGCCTTCCCCCGGGGAGGTAAAGGAATTGTAGAAATAGCCACCGTCAGCGAAGACCGTGAAGGTCCTGGAGAACATGTGCTCAACACCAGCACCAGCATTGAAATAGAATCCCGCTCGATTCTCGTTGTCGGTGTTGCCATCGCTGGCAACATAATCGGCAAAACCGACGTGGCCCTTCAGGTAGACCCGGTCCGTGGTATCCTCCCCCCCCATGACATTAAAGCGCAACCCGGCCCCGATGTTGATCAACCCGTCTCGCTCTCTGAACGAAGCCTCCGGATTTGGGTGCTTGTCGGTGTCATCGACTTGCGGATACCAATAGAGAAACTCCCCGGCCAAATAGAAATTCTTCGCCAGTCGGTATTGGTATTGCAAACCCCAGCCCCAGATGATGCCGAAATCGTAGTCAACCTGCCGCACGTCACCGGCGGTGCTGCCAGTGCGCGTCACATTCATGTCATTAATGGGCAGCATGGCCCCCTTGAGCCCCAATGCATGCCGCTTCGCCTTGGGCTTGGGAGCCACCTTGGGAGTGGCCGGTTTGCGCACCACGGATTTCTTCTTGGCCGGCTTGGCGTTCGCTTTCTGCTGAGACTTCTTCTTCATGGATGCAGGGAGCTTGGGCGCGGTTGCCGTCTCGCCAGAGACCGTGGTCGCAACCTGCGGCAAATCCCCTGACTCCTCTGCCCCAACCGGCGTAGACCAAGCCAACGAAGCGGCCAGCACCGCGACCATCGTCCACTCATAGATGTGCACCATTTTGCCCTCCCTTTGTCGCTTCAGGACTTGCCTGCAAGTTAACACAGGCGCCCCCAGACGTCCAGCGTTGAGCTTCCATTCATGCCTCATTGGTTGAAAGAACCTTTGACGCGTGCTAAACAGATGCCACAGGCGGAGAAACGCGAGTCTTGCCCGCCCACCGCATGGACAGGAGAGCACATGGAAGCCCCCAACCCTCGACCAATTATCATTACTCTGCCCGACGGCAGTCAGCGGGAGGTCCCCTCCGGCACCACGGCATTGGACATCGCCACTGATATCTCCGAAGGCCTCGGCCGAGCCGCCGTGGCAGCCCAGGTCGGCGGACAAACCATCGACCTCACCAGACCCCTCACCTAAGATGCCGAGCTGCGACTTCTCACTTTCCGCGACCGCGAGGGAGTCGCCGTCTACCACCACTCCAGCGCCCACCTCCTCGCCCAGGCCGTGGTTGAGCTCTTCCCGGAGGCCCACCCCACCATCGGACCGCCCGTTGACGAGGGCTTCTACTACGACTTCGACCACCCCCCATTCACACCGGAGGATCTGGCGAAAATCGAAGTGCGCATGAAGGAACTGGCCAAGGAAAACCTCCCCACTGAAAGACTCGAACTCACCCGGGATGAAGCCCGCCAGCTCTTTGCCAACAACCCCTATAAACTGGAGATGATCGAAGAGATGGCCGACGGGGAGCAACTGACAGCATACCGGCAAGGAAGCTTCGTCGACCTCTGCCGCGGCCCACATCTGCCCACCACGGGAAGAGTCAAATCCATCAAGGTTCTCAAGGTCGCCGGCGCCTACTGGCGAGGCGATGCTGAGAAGCAACAACTCCAGCGCATTTACGCCATCACTTTCCCCGAGAAACGACTCCTCAAAGACCACGTCAGAATGCTCGAAGAGGCCAAACTGCGAGACCACCGCAAGCTCGGCAAAGAACTCGAACTCTTCTCGTTTCACGACGAAGGACCCGGATTTCCCTTCTGGCACAACAACGGGATGATCCTGCGTGAAGAGATCGTGAAATACTGGCGCGCCGTCCATCGGTCCAAAGACTACCAGGAAATCAGCACCCCCATTGCCCTCGACGAATCGCTCTGGCACCGGTCAGGGCATTGGGCCAACTACCAGGAAAATATGTATTTCACCGATGTCGACGAGCGGCGCTTCGCCATGAAGCCCATGAACTGCCCCGGTGGGCTCCTCGTCTTCACCTCAAAACGCCACTCCTACCGGGACCTGCCCATGCGTATGGCCGAGCTGGGGCTGGTCCACCGCCACGAAATGTCAGGCGTGCTCCACGGGCTCTTCCGGGTGCGCTGCTTCACCCAGGACGATGCCCACATCTACTGCACCGAGGAACAGCTCACCGATGAGGTTATCGGCGTCGTCAGGCTCGTCTTCGAAATCTACAACACCTTCGGCTTCTCCGACGTCAAGGTGGAACTCTCCACCCGCCCGGCGAAGCGAATCGGCTCAGATGACATCTGGGACCGCGCTGAAGGGGCCCTGCGGGACGCCCTGGAAAACCAGGAGATAGACTACGAACTCAACCCCGGTGACGGCGCCTTCTACGGTCCCAAAATCGACTTCCATATCAAGGACTGTATGAACCGCTCGTGGCAATGCGGGACGGTGCAGGTAGACTTCTCCATGCCATCCGCTGAGCGCTTCAATGCCACCTACGAAGGAGCAGATGGCCAACGACATACCGTGGTCATGGTCCACCGGGCCATTCTCGGGAGCCTGGAGCGCTTTATCGGCATTTTGCTGGAGCACTACGCAGGCAAATTGCCAATGTGGCTCGCGCCCCGGCAAATCCGGGTCATTCCGGTGAGCGACAACTTCCTCGACTACGCCCGCCAGATTGTTGACCGCATGAAACTCGCCGGACTGAGGGCGGCACTGGACGACTCCAACGAGACCGTCTCGAAGAAAGTGCGCAACGCCCAGCTTGACCGGGTCAACTATCAACTGGTGGTCGGGGAACGCGAAGCAGCCGATGACACCGTCTCCGTGCGCACCCTATCCAATGCGCAACTGGGCAACCACAAGGTGGACGACTTCGTCTCCCGCTGCCGGGAGATGGTGGATACCCGGGACAACAACCTGGAGTAGAAATGAGTATCCTCAAGCAACACGAGAAAAAGCGTGTCATCGAGAAGCTGGTGGCAATCATGGATGGCCGCCGCGGCTCCCTCCTCTTTCTGGGAGCTCACCTGCCCGAAGTGGCCGTTCATGCCATGGGCCGGGGACTCTATGTGACAGTCGTGGAGAGCAACGAGGAACGGATGAAGGCCTTCCTTGAACCGCTCAAAAAGGCCGGCCACGACCTGTCTGTAAGCCTGGAGCGGCGCCCCTACGAGGCCATTGAATTCGTGGCCAGTAGCTACAATTACGTGATCTGCTGGGACGGAGTCCCCGCGGCCTTCCCCGACCCCGCCCTCTTCTTCAAGAAGGTGCGGCGCGAATTGAAGGCCGGCGGCACCCTCTTCCTGCGCACCAAGGTCCGCCAGGGACCGGCAGACGCCTTCCCCGTGTTGCGCTCTACCTGGGAGAAATTGCCAGAATCGGTGCGCCAGCAAGTGACCAATCTGGCAGCCATCATCGAAACCAGGATGCCAGCCAGTGATGTGCCCCTCTCTGCCACCCTCGAGAAGTGCGGAGGACACTTCTTCAACCTCGAATCGGTGGAACCACTCTCCATCATGGGGGCGCAAATGACACGCCTACCAAGGGACCTGCGCAGTCCCTTCCGAGTCCTCCCCAAGGGCGTCTTCTCACTGATTACGCACCTCGATGAGTTGCTCTCATCCTCGAAATCAGGGCGCCTCTTCCCCGCCACCGCGCTCTTCACGTTTGCCAAAACCAAGGAATTTGGACGAGTCTTCATGATCAGATAGCACCGCGCATCCAGCCCGGGCCCAACCATCCGCGAAGGACTGCCCTACAGCGCCTCGATGTGCGCAATGAGAGAGGTATACCCCAGTTCCCGGAAGAAGGAGTCAATGACAAACTTCCAGACGATCCCCGCCGGTAGGTACTGTGCCGCAAGATTGGAGATGTCGATTACCGGCAGCGGGAAAGACGCCAAAGCGCCATCGGTGAAGGCTTCCAGAATCATTGGTAACACCAGCCCCTGAACCAGCATGGTCATGATCCCTTCCGCCCCGGCAAGGCCCTCGGACACGTAAGTGATCTGCGCCACCACCGGGTCGATCTTGCCAAGGGCAATGCTGATCTCCTGGTGGTCACCAGCATCGACGATTTCGATCATGGCTTCAGCCGCTAGCGAGACGAACATGCCCATGGTCACCGGCTCGTTGAGCAGCGTCATCTCCAACTCAACGTACAGATCCCCCACCTGAAGCTGCAGAATCTCGTCCCATGGGTCATTGCAGGACGTGATAATCGGCGGCAGGAAGAATTCAGTGCGGGCCTTCATGTCCTTGAATCCGAGATCCTCAAGATTGCCAATCCCCAGGTCCCCCAACGCGTCAGGGTCCATGAGCGAATCAAGGGGCAACTCCATGTCCAGCAAGCCCGCATACCAGGCGGAATAAAGAACTTCGTTGAGCAGATCGTCGTGAATCGCCATCACCGCAAACTGCTCTTTGTCAATGTAGAAGGTCTCGGGTACCCAGTCCAGGCAACTGGCCCGGCCGATGGAGCCGAGGGTGGTCTTGTTGACGCCCTTGGGGGCCAGCACTGCGGCATCCAATCGCACTTCCACACCCACCGGGCTGAAGAGCAACTCCCGCAGGGAGCTGACCAGCGACAATTCGATGGGGGGGGCGCTCTCGTCCATGGGATTGGCTATTTCAATCTGCTGGTTAATCGCCAGAGCATCCAAGAAACCGGCGGAAATCGCCGTGATCTGCTCGTCGATCATCTCCATCGCCGTCTTCTCCAACTCACCGACATAGCCATCAACAAACCAGTTGATCAACCAGCCAAAAAGAAAGCCGAGAATGCCGTTGATGTTCACATCGACGCCGTACACGCCAATGTAGTTCTCATATTGCTTGGTCTTGATCTGCCCATTCTCCACCCAGATGTTCAAACCTTCCCACATCTCGATGGAATCAATCTCCACGTCCCCAGAAACGTCCGGGCAGAGGTCGATAAAGAGCACCTTGCAGCTACCCTTGGCAGCCACGTGCACCTTGATGTTGTAAAGATGAACCTCGGCCAGAATGCCTTCGGGAATGGGGAAAATGTGAATCGCCGGCGGCGAATAATAGAAGGGCCCGACATAGACCTTGTACGGCCCGGCGGATGCCACCGGATTGGGAATGAAAGAACCGATATCCAGATTGACCAGCGCCATCTCCAAAATCGTCGAGAGATTGTCCGGCTTGCTATAGTCATGGGGAATCTTGTCGAAGGCCTCCTCACCCAGGAAAAAGAGGATACTGTCCACAATCTTCGAGCCTTCCGGGTCGTTGATGTCCACCTCGTGCCAGACCGGGGAGTAGTAGAACGCCTGCACTACCCAAGTCTTCATGCCATTGGGATCTTCGGCCACTGCCACCAGCATATTCATTCCCTGAGTGGCCGAGATGGCGTAAAGGAAGTCGCCATTATCGTCCAAGGGGACATTGGTGCCATTGATGGTGAAGCTGGCTACGCCGCTCACCGGGTCAACCACATTGCCCGTCACGTTGACCGCAGGTTTCCCCGTAATGGAGGCCCCGCGCTCCGGGTACTTGATGGTAATCACTGGCCCGTAGCCATCAACGGCCAGAGTAGTTGCGCCGCAGACATTGGGGGCATCGACAAGACAAGCGCTGAAGGTGAAGAACCCTTCGGCTTCCAACTTGTACTTCAACTCGCCCTTCTGGATGATCCCCGGATCTGCCGGGTCTATTGCCAGCGGCAGAACCTCGACGTCGGCCACCAGATTGCCATAGTCATCCACCGCAGTAACAATGAACTTCACCACCTCGAACATCTTGTAGACCGGCTTGGCCGGCACCGGCTGCACGCTGACGCCGGAGGCCGCCCCCGGAATGATGGTCAGGGTCTGGGGATCCAGGAGGAAGAGGTCCCAGAGATCCTCCTGGGGCACGCAAATAACCTGATAGGTCCCCGCCTTGGTGCCACTCACTTTGGTCCCCTGGATGAGCAGGCCCGGTGAGAGGAAGACCACCACCGGATAGTTGGCCACCTTGTTGCCGTAGGCGTCCGTCGCCGTACAGGTGACGCCGGTCTGATCCCCGGCCACCAGCGTATCGTCGTCAATCACCGTTTCGATCTTCTTGGGGATGCCCGGCGAGACCGTAAGCGTCTCAGGCGTGGGGTCAGAGAGCCCTGAGATAGGTTCAAAACAGGAAACCTTGTAGGTCCCCACTTTGATGGCCAGAATCTTGGTGCCGTAGACATCAAGACCGTACTCGGGATTAACCGCCACCTTCGCTGGCGTCTCCACAGGATTATCAAAAGCATCCTTGATGATGCAGGTCACCGAGACGTTCTCACCTGCCTTCACCGCGCTCTTGGAGAGCGCCGTCTCCACTGAGGCCGCACCACCCGGCAGCACAGCTATCTTCAAGGGGGTCGGGTCTACCACCTCCCCGTCGGCCCACTTGGCGCGGCAGGCCACGTTGTACTTGCCGGTAGCATAGAAAGTCACGGCGAGGCCATCTACATCAACGTCGGCAGGACCCGACAACTGGAGATAGGTGACGAATGTGCCGGCCTCCAGCCCCTGCACCTTGCAATTGAACTCGAGGGGGATGCCGGCGGGCACAGAGCTGGCATCAGCATACGTGGCTACAGAAACCGCTGGCAACTCCGGAACATCTGGGGGCACCACCACATCACCAGGCCCCACCTGGCCATCCCCCCCAACGTCGACGGGTTCGGTACCATCAAGAGTTGCCTGACCATCGGCCGCGGCGACGTCCTTCTCCGGGTCGATAAGCTCCGCCACACCCAAATCGGCGACCCCATCAGAACCGCTAATAGCAGCATCCGGATCACTCGCCACATCTTCCAATGCGTCCTTCTCAAGCAACGTGGTTCCAGCAGATGAACAGGCAAGAGTAGAAATCAGGACAAGGCTGCAAAGCAACAACAACTTTCTCATGGGAAAGCCTCCGCGCGTGATGCCGAGGCTCATTGTATACGCGTGCGCGAGTGGATGCAACACAGGGGGTGATCTGCTCCTGGCTGCCCGTGATGTCGGTCCTCGGCTATCCGCTGTCAGGCCCGCTCAGATAAGTACCCGGAAGGAAAGGAAATGTGGGGGATGCATTGCCGAGTGTGGGGACCGGAACTCAAGAAGCAGAACAGGGATGCGCCCTGCTGTGGAACTTACTGGGGCCAATAGCACTTGTGGTAGGTTTCCAGGTCGTTCTTGAAGGTCCCGCACAACATTCCAGGTTCGCAATCGAGGGACTTGGCACATTGGACGCAGTATTCAAGGCTGGTTTCCGGGTCTTTCCAGTAGACGGGAGTGGGCGGTACACATTGGATGATGCATGCGTGCAAGTCCGGATCGCAGATGGGTTTGCCTGGTGGACAGTGGCCATTGTAGAGGCACTGGACACATTCGTTGTCGTCGGTGCAAACTGGGGTTGGGGCTTCGCAGAAGCACTCCTGCTCACAGTTGACGCCGTAGCAGCAGTCGGTGTTATTGTAGACGCAGACCAGGAGTCCGTCCTCCCGGATCTCGCAGCCGGAGGCCAGGGGGCACGAGAAGTTGGCGGCGTCGCATTCCGGGGCACAATACGCCGTTGCTCCGTCTGCCGAGAGGTTGCAGCGGCTGCCGAAGCCGCATTCATAGTCAAAGGTGCATGGTCCGCACCAGTTGATCTTGATGATGCACTCCCCGTTCTTGAAATTGCAGACCTCGTTCTTGGCTTCGCAGCCGGGGGGGACCATACAGCCTTTGCAGCTGCCACCCAGCGGTTTGCACAGGTCATTCTGGCAGATGTAGCCAGAGGGGCAGACGATGACGTCGTCGCCTTCGCCACCGCATGGCGTGCTGCAACCCTTGGCCCCGCCAATGTCAGCGCAGATGCCCTTGGCGCAACCGCACTCTGCATTGGTGGAGCACGGTGCGCAGAGGAAGCTGGTGGGGCCTTCGAAGTCTTCGGGGTCGCAGTTGAGGATCACCTCTTCGGTGCGCAGATCCTCAATAACGTCTGGTTCTGGAGGGGCGACACAGGTGTGTTCTTCAAGGTCACAATCTTTGGATGGGCAATCGTCATCCAGTTCGCAGTAGTCTTTGAGCACGCAGTTGTTGTAGTAACACTTCTCTGCTGGCTGCTTGCAGTCGGTGTTCGCGGTGCAGTCCGGTTTTCCCTCGAAGCAGAGGAATTTCAGGCAGTTGAACCCGGTTGGGCATTTGCGATCCTGACTCCCCTCTTTGCACTCGATGGCGGAACAGACGCCGTCATTGGGAGTTGCTGCGTCATAACCAATCCAGCAAAAGGTGCCTGGGTAGGTCACGGCGCACTCCGCATGAGCGGTACATGATGCAGTCCCACAGGCTCCCTGGTCGCAGACATTGGCACGAGGACAATCGAGGCTCGTTTCGCAGCCGTCGCCCTTCGAGCCGTTGTTGCTGCAGGCAGCAACCAGGATGAAGAGCGTCAGCCAGATTCCCGTTCTCACCTTGTTCCCTCCGGAGGTCACATTTGGGGCCTGGTCCAGGCCACATCGAAGCATATCCGAAGCCCAAGGCTAAGTCAAAACCGCGCTGCCATAGGTGGTCCTCGGCAGATGTCTTTGTGGGCCGGGAAGAACTGTGCTAGCTTGCGCCAGTAGGAGGCAACAATGACGAGTGTTCTGGTTACGCTGTTGAGTCTCGCTTTGCTGGCTGACCCCGTTCCTTTGCCAGAGGGTGCGCCGCCTCGCCCCATCGGAGTTGCGGCGCCTGACGGCACGGTGCCGGCCCCC
>CALGBT010000296.1 GCA_937884235.1 uncultured Pseudomonadota bacterium | reverse complement strand
TCCCCATGGCGACGACATTACATGCAGACGGCAAAGCGAGGCGATACGATGATATTCGTCAGCTCATTGCCAATCCTGAATCCCCGACGCCCTTGCTCCGGCTGAACCATGTGATGCCCGCAGATGCGGCCACATTCTACCTTAAGCTGGAGTGGTGCAACCCCTTCGGGTCGATCAAAGATCGTACCGCGCTCTATCTGCTCAATGGCCTGATGGAGAGGGGAGAACTGAACGGCAAGTCGCTCGTCGAGCCGACCTCCGGAAACACTGGCATTGCCCTCGCGGCCATCGCCGCGCTCATGGGCAAGCAGATCGCACTGACCGTACCGGAGGGAGTTCCCAGCGAGAAGAAGGTGATGATGCGCATGTTGGGCGCAGAGGTGTGGGAGACTCCCGACGACCTCTGCCCCATTGATCATCCCAAGGACGGTGCCATTGCTTTGGCCCATTCCCTGGTGGAGAGCCCCGCCAACGCGGGCAAGTACGTCATGCCCAACCAGTATGCCAACCCGGACAACGTCAAGGCCCACTATGAAACGACCGGCCCTGAGATCTGGCAACAGACCGAAGGTCAGGTGCGCTACTTCTTTGCCGGGTACGGTACCTGCGGTACCATCAGCGGTGTGGCTAAGTACTTGAAGGAGCAGAATCCGGAGATCAAGATCATTGCGGTGGAACCCCAGAAGGGCCATCATCTGCCGGGGTTGAAGAACCTCCAGGAGTCGAAGGTACCGGAGATTCTGGACTTCAGCCTCATCGACGACGTCGTGCGCGTCGACGACGAGCCGGCCTACGCCATGACCCGGCGACTCTTCCGGGAGGAAGGCCTGATCATCGGCCCATCCACCGGGGCCATTGCCCATGCCGCGGCGCTCTACCTCGCAGGCCGTGACGGAATTGCGGTTGGCATCTCCCCTGATGGCGGGCATAAATACGGTAGCTTTTTCAAGGACCTGTTGGGGGCCGAAGGCAACCCGACCGCGTAGCGGTGGTACCCAAATGCAACCAGATGCCAAGCTGCAAGCTGGCCTTGACCGTTTCCGCGACGAGACTGAGAGCTTCCGAAATGGCCAGACCAGCGCCGACCATTTCCGCGCTTTCCGCGTGCCTTTCGGGGTCTACGAACAGCGTGCCGCGGGCCGCTATATGTTGCGGCTGCGCATCACTGCGGGGGACTTGTCGAGCCAGCAGTTGCGAGCCCTGGCAACGGTTGCCAGCCGGGACGGCAACTCCCTGCTGCACGTCACCACCAGACAGGACCTCCAGGTCCACGACGTGCCCGTGGAGCATCTCCACCGTGGTCTCGTGACCCTGGCAGAGGCCGGGCTTTCAACTATTGGCGGCGGTGGCAACTCCGTCCGTAACGTCACTGCCTGTCCCGATACCGGGTTCTGTGACAAGGAGTGTTTCCCCGTAGCTGAGCATGCCCGGGCAGTCACGGCCGAGTTGTTGGAAACCCCGTTTGCCCTGGACCTGCCGCGTAAGTACAAGCTCTCTTTCTCGGGCTGTGACGAGGACTGTGCCGGGGCGCGGGCCAACGACGTCGGGTACATCGCCCGGGTAGTTGATGGTAGACGAGGATTTGCGGTATACGCCGGTGGTGGCATGGGCGGCAAGAGCCGGGTCGCCCAACTCCTTGAGGAGTTCGTCCCAGAGGAAGAGATATTCTACGTTGCCGAGGCCGTGAAGAGGCTCTTTGACCGCCTGGGGAATCGCCGCAACAAGCACCAGGCGCGCCTCCGTTTTCTCGTGGAGCAACTTGGCTTTGAAGGCTTCAAGGAGCGCTACGAAGAAGTCCTTGCGGAGGTTCGCTCCGTTCCTCCCCTCAAGATCCCCCCAACAGAAGTCCCCCCGGTGACGGTCCCTGCAAAGCCAGCACCCGAGGTCAATGAAGAGGCCTTTGTGGAGTGGCAGCGCTACCATGTAACGGCCCAACCGCAGCCCGGCCTGCATAAGGTCGAGATTCCCCTCTTTCTGGGGACCATGGTGGCCCCCGTCGCCGAGCAGCTAGCCGATGTGGCAAAGCGGTGCGGGGCCGGCCGGTTGCGCTCCACGCTGGCGCAGAATCTGGTTATCCCGTGGGTTCCCACTGCGGCCCTGCCCCTGGCCTTCAGTTTGTTGAGTGAGGCAGGGCTGGCGACGCCCACGCCCCGTCTCATATCTGAAATGGCCGTCTGCGCCGGTGCCTCAACCTGTCGCCTGGGAATCTGCCAATCACGAGGACTGGCCCATGAGCTACGAGGACTGCTGGAGGCCTCCAGCCTTGACCTGGAGGCCCTCAAAGACCTGAAGATCTTCATCAGCGGTTGCCCCAATTCCTGTGGCCGGCATCTGCTGGCGGATGTGGGGCTCTCTGGAGGTGCCCGGCGCCTCGCCGGTGAAGTCGCCCCGCACTACGAGGTGCGGCTGGGGAGCCGCTCGACGGTAGATTCCGTGACCTTTGCCCAAGGCAAGACAGTCATCCCGGCCAGAGCCATTCCCGAGACGCTGGTTGCTCTCTTGACGGAGTTTTCGGCGGCCGCTGGGGACCCTGACTTCTACGAGTTTGCCGGCAGGTCGGGGGAGGAGTTCCTGGAAGGGCAGGGGGCCGCAGCCAGGGCCCGCTACGAGGCCGCCCCAGACGACGTCCATGTCGACTGGGGAACCGAGATTCCGTTCTCCCTGGCCGGGCGCAGCCCCGGGGAATGTGGGGCCGGCGTCTTCGACCTCATCGACATCGATCTGGCCGCGGCTGACGAGGCCCTGGCGCAGGGGGACACCTACCGAGCCACAGTTTCCGCCAGTCGGGCTTTGCTGGTGACTCAAGGTATCGGCACCAGTGATGACCGGGAGGCCTTGCGGGCCTTCGCCGAGCGTATCGTTGAACCCCAACATGTGGATTCCTCATTCAGGGCGGTGGTGGAGCAGGCCATCGGTGCCAGCTATGCCGGCGACCCTGCCGTTGCTTTTGGGGTGGCCCCTGAAACCGTGCGGGAGTTGGTGGCTGCTGTGCGTGATCTGTATGGGCGACTCGACCAGTCGTTGCGTCTCCCCGAACCCGGCGAGGCGAAGTCCGCACCGGCCCCGAAAACAGCCTCGGCGGCGGCAATCGATGCCCCCAAGGAAGTGGACTTTCGTGGTGTTGTCTGCCCCTTGAACTACGTCAAGACCCGCATGGTTCTGGACAAGATGGCCCCCGGCGAAGTGCTCTCAGTGCTGCTGGACGAGGCCGGTGCTCGCAATGTTCCTGAGAGCGTTGCAAAGGATGGGCATGAAGTGCAGGATGTGATTGAACTTCATGACCATTGGCGGGTGCTTATCATACGCCACTAAGGGGCGGGCAAGTGAGCGACAAAGAGCGACAGTTCCTCACCCTCGGCATCGATCTGGAAGGGGTCTCTGTGCTGGTGGTTGGTGGCGGTGTCGTCGGCCTGCGCAAAGCCGGAATCCTGGTGGCCCATGGGGCGTTGGTAACGGTTGTTGATCCCCGCCCCTCTGCGGCCCTGGAAGCCGCGGCAACGGCTGGTGAGGTCCGCTGTACAGAGGCCCGCTACGCGGTCGAGCATCTGGCCGGCCATTCGCTCATTATCGCAGCCACCGATGATGCTGAGGTTAACCGGCGAATCGCAGCCCACGCGCGGGCCGGAGGACAACTCTGCTGCCTCGTTTCAGACTCGGCCAACTCGCAGGTTCTCTTTCCCGCCATGCATCGTTGGGGCGATGTGACTGTTGCCCTTCATACCAACGCGCAAAGCTGCAAGCGGGCGGTGGCGGCGAGGGAGCATCTCGCCGGCTTACCGGCACCGCCCCTCGAAGATGTGACGCCTGGGGGGCGTGATGCCCGCTAGAGTCTATCTCGTGGGGGCGGGCCCTGGGGCCCCGGATCTGCTGACGCTGCGCGGGCTGGCGGCCCTGCAGATGGCCGACGTGATCATCGTCGATACTCTGGTGCCCGCCGACTACCTGCAGGCTTTGCCGCTTACTCTTGCCTCGAAATCGGTTGTGCGGCTGGGGCGGACGGGTCTGCGCTGGTCACAAGAGCGGATCAACCGAGAGGTCATTGACCATGCCCTGGCGGGGCGTACGGTGGCCCGCCTCAAGGGCGGCGACCCGGGAGTCTTCGGTCGACTGGCCGAAGAACTGTCCGCGCTGCGTGGTGCGGGGGTGGAGGTCGAGGCTATTCCTGGGCCTAGCGTTGCGACTGCCGCCGCGACGGCCGCGGGTCTGCCCCTGACCGTGCGTGGCAGTGGCCGCTCTTTCGCCGCAGCCACGGCGCGGGCCACGGGGGGCGGGGTGGTGCCGACGTTGCCCCAGGCCGATACGCTCGCCATCTACATGGGGCTGGAAGCGGCCCCCGCGATTCGTGAGCGGCTGCTGGCCCAGGCGTGGCCCCCGGCAACTCCGGTTCGGGTGGTGGAGCGGGCGACCATGGCCTACGAGAGTTTGTACCATTGTACCATCGATGACCTGCATCTCTGCGTGGCCAGGAACGGGGTTCGCTCTCCGGCCCTGCTCGTGGTCGGTGCCGCGGCCTCGCTGCCAGCGCACCAGCGGGCCTCGGTGATCATCTACACTGGCAACCAGCCCGCGGCGTATCGCGCCCTTGGCCATCTGCTGCACTGGCCGATCCTGCGACCCCGGACCATGGAATGGCAGACGTCAGCTCCCTACGTCGGGGAAGTCTCCGGCGAATTGCCGTCACGTCTGCCACCGGCGGATGCGCTGATCTTCGATGCTCCGGAAGAAGTGCGACCCTTCGTTGACGTTTACGGTGAGGGAGCATTGCCGCAAAAGGTCTGGTGTGTTCGCCTGGAGACATTGGCGATGGTTTCTCGTCTCGGCATCAAGACAGAGTTGCTGAGCGCGGCGAGGAACGCTTCTGGCCGCCCCGCCCCGGGGTCAGTCGTGCTTGCGTAAGGGGTAGTCCCGGTCGACTTCCAGGTCGAAGCCGTAGGGTCCATCCCACCCCAGTTCGAAGAGCGCGGCCAGCTGTTTGACCGTGGCTGGATCATCGAAGTAGACCTCTACCGCCCGCACCGAGTCGAAGTAGCCCTTACCCCAGTTGCTGGTGCCTACCCACCCGATGCGGCTGTCGACTACCATGTACTTGGAGTGATCAACCCGGGCATAGGGCAGATAGCCGCCGCTCCAATCGGGGATGCTGTTGATGCGGACGTGGATGTTCTTAACTTGCTGGAGGGACTTGAGGTGATCGATGCGGGGCGCTTTCAAGCTCCAGTCGGCGATGTTCATGCGTATTTCTATGCCCCGCCCGGCAGCTGTGCGTAGCGCTTTGTCCAGAATGGTCCAGGTCTCGTGGTCGCCGTCTCGCAAGTCGTAAGTCATGACCTGAATGTCAATTGACTTCTTCGCCCCGGAGAGTAGCGACAGCAGCGCTTCCAGCGATGGCGTCAATCCTTTCGGCAGCAGTGACGGCGGTGCGAAGACCGGGCAGATGACCGGACCTCTAGCGGGTTTGCAGAGGGGATCGTCGGGGGCCGGGTCACGACTGTCAGGCAGCCCGTCGTGGTCTTTGTCAGGCAGCGTCTTTGAATGCTCCCACCGATCCTCGGTCATGGCCAGCCAGTCGAGGTCGAAGAGCACCTGGAAGGCCATGGCCACCGATGGCTCGGCGATGCGGATGCCGATTTCGTGGATGTGCTCCAGGGCGCGCCAGTCGAAGTTTTGCGAACCAAGAAAGACGATTGTCGAGTCGATGACCATGTACTTGGCATGGATGATCCCGTCGGTCTTGTGTGAGATGTCAAACCAGGCCCAGGTGATGTTGGGGTGGCTGCCGAGATCCTGGAGCGTGTCCTCGCTCTCGTCCGCCATGCCTTTCTCGGCCAGAATGCGCACCTTGACGCCACGGCTGGCTGCCTTGCGCAATGCCGCCAGCACCGGGTCCAGCGCGTGGCCGGGAACATGGGCGAGATAGAACTGGGCCATGTCAATGGTCCGTTCTGCCCCATCAAACAGCGCCACCCATACCTCGGGCGTGTTGAGCGCCGCGGTATCCCAACTGGATTCCAAGGGCACGCTCTCTACCAGCTGGAGGGTGGGGGCGGGGTCGGCCTGGGCGGGAGCGGCAGTGAGCAGTGCGCATAGCAGGAACATTACGTAGTGGTGCTTCAAAGGTACCTCCGGGGCTGGCACCATCCGGTGCTCGCATTGTAACGCTAGGCCTGTTCCGGGCTAATGGCAAGATTCTGCCCCTCCACGTTCAGCAGTGTCATCCCGAACGGCGGCTCCGCCGGAGGGATCTCTGCGTGTCTTGGCAATGCCGCCATCGGCCCCCCATACTCGGCGGGTCATCCCGAACGGCGGCTCCGCCGGAGGGATCTCTGCGTGTCCTGCAATGCCGCCATCGGCCCCCCATACTCGGCGGGTCATCCCGAACGGCGGCTCCGCCGGAGGGATCTCTGCGTGTCCTGCAATGCCGCCATCGGCCCCCCATACTCGGCGGGTCATCCCGAACGGCGGCTCCGCCGGAGGGATCTCTGCGTGTCCTGCAATGCCG
>CALGBT010000295.1 GCA_937884235.1 uncultured Pseudomonadota bacterium | reverse complement strand
GCCCGCAGCGACTCCCGGATTCAGGGAATCGGCGGTTTTTACCCATCGGCCATCTTCTGGGGCGGAATGGTGGTCAACGTCCTCGAGGATGGCATCTGGGAGGCGGTTCGCTACGACGGCTGGGGCGACCCCGGTGACGTGGTGCTCATGACCCACGCCGGCAACGACTTCGGGTATATGGCCTACCGCAGTGGTCCCCGGGGCGGCCTCGCTGACGGCCTTGCCGAACCCATCGACATGGAAGACGTCTGGGGAATTGATATCGCTGCCGACGGCCTCATGTGCGTGGCTGACCGGAAGATCGATGGCGGCTCCGTTTACGTCTTTTCCCCTGGCAACAAGAACGTGGTGCCCGCCGATCTGGTGATGATTGCAGGTGATCTGGGAGAAGTAGTCGATTGCCACTGGGGCGACGACGGCAGCCTCTACTGGCTCACCACCGACCCACCCCGTATCATGCATCTCCCGGAACTCTGGGTAGAGGAGTTCGAGGTCTATGCCGAGCTTTCCCCTGATTCATTGCCGCGAGACATGGTGGTGGCTCCTGATGGCAGCCTCGAGGTCCTCGACGGTAACGGACCTGAAAGGGGATTCTACTACCTGGCAGACGGCCGCCGCATCGCCATGGCGGCCAACAGCTGGTGGCTCACTATAGATGGAAAAGACACGGTGAAGCTGGACCAACTCATGTGGGGCAAGAAGGGCGTCAGTCCGGGGAACAACTCTCACTCCTACGTTCGCTTCATTGAACGGCCCGACGGTCTGGTAGTCGCGGTGCCCATGGGCAGTCTGGCACCAGTTCCCATCGGCGGCACGGCCTGGGTCTTTGACCCTGACACCGGAGAGAAATGGCCGCTCTCGAGCTATCAGATCTTCCCGTTCTTTGGCAACGGGCTGGCCATTCTGCCCGGCGGAGTCGCCTCCGAACCATGGGGTCCTTTCGGGCCCGACGTGGCCGCAGCAGGCCCCGCAGGACCTGAGGCCCCGCCCGGGCAGAAGACCGGGTATCCGGTGATGCGCGAAGCTGGCTGTGATGCCGGGCCGAAGTCCACCGGGACGGCGGGCTGGTTGCTGGCCGGACTGCTCCTCCTCTTGGGTACCTTACGCCGACCGCAGTCGGGGACCCTCGCCCTGATACTGGTGACAACGCTATTGCTGGTGCCGGCCTGTGGCAACGGCGATGGCGGCAACGGCAATGACAAACCGCCGGACGACAACACTATTGGGGAGTACAATACTGCACCACTCGACCCGATGCTGGTCGGCTCTCGCACTGTCGTCGAGCATCAGGGGACCTTGCTCCATCGAGTGGTCGCAGAAGAGGTGAGTGTGGGTGGCGCTGAAGGCCGTCGCGTCGACTGGAGTGACGGCACGGTGAACATCTGGCAGCGAACCGGCGAAGGCTGGGCCCTGGCGGCCACCAACGATGGTGTGTTTGACCCGCCCCTGCTGATGATCCCGCACAAAGTCTGGATGGACAAAGAGTGGGACGCCGGGGCCTACCACTTCACAGTCACCGCCCGAGGTCTGGAGCTGACGCCCTGGGGCAAGCTGACAACGTGGCAGCTTATGCGCGTGGGCCCCGATGGGCTGAAATTCCGTTACTACGTGGAAGGACGAGGATGGTGGAAGGACGAGGGGGCCGACTTGAAGACTTTGGTTGCCTCCTTCGCCCCCATAGAACCATTGGAAACCACCCCACCGTCAATCGACAAGTCAGAACTGGAGCCGCTGGCAGGCCCGGATGGGGAACAGTTGATTCTTGAATTCGAAGGGGCCCCGCAGTTTGCCATCGAGGAGGAATCCGGCGTCGTGGTGACTGGAGTCTACGGGCAATCATGGGCCTTCCTCTCCGGCACCTGGGGGCTGATTGGCACATCGGAATGCCTTGAGCTAGGGCCATCTGGAGTGAAAACCCTGGCCGTTGACTCCCACCCGGGTGGCTTTGCCAAAGACGAACACGCCCGCTGCTTCTCATTGGGAGAATCCCAGATCGGTAACGCCAATTTCTCGCATCATGCCATCCCGCCATGGATTTCACCCGATGGAAAGGAGATTTACTACCTCGACCCGGCAAGCGTGGGCAACGCAGAGATAGAAGCCATGATCGGAGGAGCAGACGCAACCATGCCCGACGTCCTGGTCAGCTACGGGGGTTACGCTCGCCTGGCAGCCTGGAACAACACCGCGTTTGACCTGATGCCCCCCCTCCGAGACGTAGCTGACCCCGTGGCTGCCATGACCCATTTCGACCCACAACTTGGGAAACGCCTGATGCCCATGCACCTGGAGGGCGAGTCTTATCCTCTGGGGCGCATTACCCAATCGGGCACTCTCATTGAGCGACGCTACATTCCCGACCTCGAAGTGACCCTCGCACGACCGCTGTTCTACGCCGGTTTCATGCCAGTAGTAACCACGACTCGGAGCGGGCACCGGGCTCTCTTCGCCACCGCCAATGGCGTTAGTGAGGCCTGGTACGAGGGAGAGCAGGCCGTCATTGAGCGGGTCGCCCGCTACTCCCTGCCCGAGAACCACTTCCCCACCGGGGCCGTGCGGTTGGGAAATCAGGTGATTCTCACCACCGGCAATCGGATCGACGGTGCCGATCCTTTCAACCATCTTGATGCGCGACTGACTTACTTCTGGAAGGTGGAAGCCAGACTGGACCAGGGTGTCCGATACGAACCACCGCCTTCGTTGGCGGTAAGTGCGCAAACTTCCGGTTCCGACGTCGTGGTGTGCTGGCCTGATAGCGAGGAACCGCTGGAACTTGAAGGGTGGCGCATTGGCGGAGCCCCGGCGGCGGCAGTGGTACCCGTGTACGACGGCGCTGATTGCGTCCTGGTGGTCAGAGACTACGCCCTCTCACTGGACATCTGGACATACGGCGGTGGTCTGGTGGAAGGGCCCATCCCCGGGATTGGCCAGATGGAAATCGTGGTCCCACCCAAGACCGCACCATCGCCCTTCTACTCGCCCTCCGTTTTCGGCTCTTCCCCAGCCAACCTCTGGCCTACCCCAGACGGTGGGTTCGTCGGTCTTGGAAGAGTGTTTGACCATGCTGGTCTACCCCTCTCAACGGGCCCAGGCTCACTTATCAACAAGGCCGGGGTGACCACCATCGCAGGGGCCCAGGATAGTGCGGGTAACGGGTTCTGGAAGGTCAACGAAGGCACCGTTGAACTCGCGACCACAGACGGTGAGATAGTCTCGTCTCAGCAGTCCTGGGTCGATGGTAACGGCAAGGGCAAACAAGTTGAGGTCATTGGGCAGGTGGCTTTGGGGGGAGTTGTAGTCAGGACGCCGACTGACGGAGTGTGGGGGAATTTCAAGGTCGGCATTGACGGGGCCGTAACGCAACTACCCTTCGCCGCTGACAAACAGAGCCTCTATGGACTACCTCACGTCGCCATCTCCACTGACGGTATCTTCTGCGGCACCAGTGGCATTGATTATCTCGGCTGTTGGCAGGATGAATGGATCACGCTGCAGGACCCTCCGGAGGGCCTTGGAAGCACCGCACTTCTGCCCCTTCATGACGGCCATATACTCGTCATTGGTGCCAGTATGCAGGAGGGACAGGTCTGGCTGTTGGACCCGAACTCCATGTCGTTGGAGGACTATGCCCCAGAGGTCAACTTCATGGGCCAGTTCAAATATGACCCCATGGGACATCTCCACTTCCTCAGCATGGGTTTCGACCCGGGTTGGGGAGGCACCTACGTGCCCACTATTGGAGCACAGCCGCTGGCCATAGAGAGTAGTGGTGTTACGCCATTGCAACTGCCAGATACCGGACTGCACGGCGGCTATCAGGCGATTATCACCGGCCTGATCCCCACCTTCGATTTCTTCTTCGTTTACATGGACAATGGCAACTTCATGAGGATACCACGATGAAAGACCAACTGTCCTCCCGGCTGCCCGCCCTGCTATCGGCATGGCTGATTCTTCTCACTCCTCTGTTCGTGAGTTGCACGGAGGATTCCCCAACTACTCCCAGTGGCCTTCCAGAGAAGCCGGCACAGGTGGCAGTGCTCACCTATGAGATCACCGCACCGGGTGAGGGAACAGCCAGCGAACTGCCCCTGGACCCCCTGCGCCCCGGACAGCTACTTGTCGACACGACCCAGGGGATGACTCGCGCGGTGACGGGCCCCCGTCGGTTTGACGATGTGGAATTCACGGAGGTCTGGTACTCCAGCGGGCGCGCCACCTTTGAAACCAATAACGACCATGGACTGGTGCGTTTCGGGGATGACGAAGGTGGCATCTACCTTGAGGCACTGCTGCTGGCGCCGGCAACGGTTCGTGTCGGAATGAAATGGACCTGCAAGGAACTGGATTTCGAAGTTACTCAGCGCAACGTCGAAACCACTGCCTGGGGTGATCGCCCAGTCTGGACTATCGTCGAGCGCAAGGCTGGGGGTGAACTCACCCAATGCACTCGCACCTACGTTGAGGGACACGGAATCAGAAGTGAGACCTGCCTGGTCTATGGCAGCTATGACGCAGCCATCGAGTTGCTCGAACCCCTGGAACCGATTGCCGCTCCACCCTCCGAGAAGCTTGAACCTCACGAGGTGGCCGGCGTTCAGTGGGGAATTCGCAAGGGGGCATACCACTTCTGGGGCATCGACATCGCACCGGGCGAGAAGCCGCTCGTCATCAAGGTAAACGCGCAGGAGAACAAGGCAGTCTTGTATGATTCGGTCCAGGATAGCCAGGCCTGTCTCCAGGTGGACCCCGGTGGCGACATCTTTGAACGTCTGCCCTCTCAGGTCTATGGCGACCCGGTCACGGGCATCAAGACCGTTATTCATGGTCCGCCCACCTGCCCTTACGCCGAAATCAAGGATCACCAGTGGGGCTTTGTGACCAACCGCCATGCCGTCACCGCGTGGATACGTCCGGATGGTGCAGATGGAGTCTGGTACGGTTCAGCAACATCCAGCGGTTCCCTCTTCGCAAAGGACGGCCACCTGGTCTCCGACACGCTCGTTGCCCTGGCACAAATGGACGGCGATGCCGGGCCGACTCCCTTCTATTGGAACAACATTGGCAACGTAGGATGGAGCTTGTTCCAGCCTCTTTATGGCCAACTGGCCGGCGGGGAGCCGCGCATCGCATTTGTTCCTCCTCAAGCCAATGATGGACGTCTCCCGGTTGGCCTGGTCATGGGTTCTGGGCTGCTGGCAAATGGGACTATCACGAAGGACTCGTACATCAAAGACCTGCACACCGGCCCCTTTGTCGGTCCCTTCTCCACCGTGCGAACAACCCCGGACAAACGGGATGTCCTCCTGGTCTCTCCCGGAGGCATCATCGACCGCTTGGTGTTGGGTCCGACCGGCTGGGAGCGTCATCCGGTGGCTACTGTCAGTTTGCCTTGGGGGCACTCTGGGTTCGTTGGAGGGTTCGCTATTTCCGACCAGGAAACTGGCGGCGAACGACTGCTCCTCTTCACCAGGGCCTTTCCCAAATGGACATTCACCTCTGGTGACGAAATTGTCGAAGAATCAACGGTCCCCATTACCCTGGCATGGAACGCACCCATTCCGGAAGTGCCGCCGGAGCGACCGTGGTTAGGGGCCCTGGCCGTAACCGCCGAGAAGATGGGCAACGATGTTCGGGTCTGCTGGCCCGCTACGGGGGAGCCGGAGACTGCGGGGTGGGTCCTCGGTGGGGCACCTGCAGTGGCGATTCCGCACTTTGATAACCGCCAATGTGTCGCTGTCTTCAGAGACAACGGGGCGGCACTGACAGCCGACAGCCCCGGCGGCATGGTCGTGGAAGGGCCGGTGCCTGGTGTCGGCACCATGCGCATCGCCATGCCCCCCGGTGCCAGCACGAGCACGACAGCGACCTTCTCGGGTGGTGCACCGCTGTCCGGCGGTGGTTTTGCCGCCAAGAACGGAGTCTTTGATCAGGGGGCAGTTCTCATCGACCCGGTTCAACTGGATGCTCCTTACGCCGCTCTCTTCCCGGACATCGCCGGTCACGGTATGTGGTACTGGGTGAAGGGGACCTTGCAACAGGGCCTCCATCTGGCCGGACGGGACGGTATTGACACTCTCTTCGGACTGGTGGGGGGGGAAATGGTAGCCATGCCCTCTGGCGGCGGCATCGTTATCTTGAATGAACTGGACGGCTATCGCTGGTACCATCCCGACGGAACCGTGGAAGAACTGAACAGCGGTTTCAAGAACACTTACAACGTCGGTTTCCTCTCTGACGGCCGGGTGTGCGGCCACGGCTACAATGGCGAGGCCAAAGACAAGGTGGCAGTCTACTGCTACACGCCTGAAGGCGAACCAACTGTCATCTCCATGGACCCCGACCATAACTTCGGCACCGGTGGCGAGCAGCACTGGCTGCCCATCGCCGACCGCTACTTCATCAACTGGAATTGGAATGGCTACTGGATCCTTGATGCCGACGAAGAAACCTTCAGTTTCTACGCCGAATCGGCAAGTCGTGAGGGGCTCACCTACGACGCCTCTGGACGCCTCTTCGGCCGGGTTGATTCTGTCTGGTCCGAACTCACGCCCGACGGCCCGGTAGCCCTCGATTTGGCGGGCTACGAAGAGCAGGCGGCCACCCTCTACGTGGACGAGGAATGGTTCATCCTGCTGCTCAATGACAGTACCGTGGCCAGGGTGGAACGTTAGAGGCCAGCGGGAGTGCATCATGGAGACATTTGACTCATCGAGAGGCCGTACAACACAGTCACCGATGCCGGTGCCTTTATGCATGGAGAACTGCAATGAGAACGCTGCCTGTAACGCTGCTACTGCTTTGCCTACTGGCTGGGCTGCAATCCGTCGGCTGCTTTGAGGGAGAAGGTAGCAAGGACTGCCTGCAAGGAGCCGGCACCAACGCATCGGCGCGGGTGGACGGCATGACCGTCGACTTGAATGGCTCCGGCAAGATGGAACAAGGTATCTCCCCTACTCCCACTGGGCCGGTGTGGACATCACAATTGACCATCCGCCTTGACATCAACAAGGTCGAGTGTAGCCACAACCTCACCTTCTGGGTCGACAACCCGGCACCGGGAGAAGCCATCTTGAGCGGTCAAATCCAGGAGGGAAGTCCTAACTTCACGGGGGTCTACGCCGGGGAACTAGGAAGCTTCCCAATGCAAGAGGGCTCGACCCTGAAGTTCACTTCTTTTGGCTCAAGTGCAGCGGGCACCTTCAAAGCCGTCCTCGAAGACGGCACGGTGTTCTCCAGCGGCAAGTTTCAAGGCATCCCCGTAAACTAGGCGTTGGCGCTGCGCGGCAATTTGACTCTCGCAGAAACCCCATCTCGCCCGTCCAGCCACGGTTATTCCTTGCCCGGCACCGACTCTTCCAGCTACCATACCTTCTGGTTGCCACGCAGGTGTAAATACAGACGTTTCTCCGGGAGGCATAACATGACTTCTAGCAGATGGGTGTTGCTCGCTATGATGGCGCTTGTCTTTGGCTGCAGCACGACACCCGACTCAGTTACCACCGACAAAGTCGATGCAGATACTCAAAACGTGGCCGATGCCGACCCGGACATCTTCCAACCGGAGACGACTGACTCTCCTGAGACCGTGGTGCCGGAAATCCTGGAAGAAGTCCTCTTCCCTGCCGACCAGAAGGACGAAGATGGTGCTCCTCAACCCGAGTGCGACCCGGGGGAAGGGTGCTTCCTGGACCAGTGCCAGAAGAACTCCGAATGCCTCTCCGGCTGGTGTGTCGAGCACATGGGGCAGAAGGTCTGCACCCTGACCTGCCAGGACGAATGCCCCTCGGGCTGGACCTGCAACCAGGTGGGCGCCAGCGACCCGGATGTGGTCTTCATCTGCGTTTCGGACTTCGCCAACCTCTGCCGGCCGTGCGGCGCCGCGTCGGACTGCGCCGGCGTGGCAGGAACCAAAGACGCTTGCGTGGCATATGGCGAACAGGGTTCTTTCTGTGGCGGAAAGTGCGGTGACGGCGAGGAATGCCCATGGGGCTTCGCCTGTCAGACGGTCACCACCGTCGATGGTATCGAACTCGCCCAGTGCGTTGCCGAAACCGGACTCTGCCCCTGCACCGACACGGCCGTGGAACTGGGCCTCTTCACCAACTGCGAAGTAAGCAACGGTTTCGGCACCTGCCAGGGAAAGCGGGTCTGCACCGCCGACGGTCTCTCCGATTGCGATGCTCCCGAGCCGGCCGCCGAAACCTGCAATGCCGTCGACGACAACTGCAATGGACTGGTCGACGAGGTGGACCTGGAGGATGGCACGCCAGTCTGCGACGATGACAATGCCTGCACACTGGACACCTGCAATGGAGAGGCCGGGTGCGACCACGAGGAACTGAGCGGGGGCGAATGCCTCGACGGCGATGCCTGCACTATTGGCGACCACTGCGAAGCCGGGGTCTGTGTCGGCCAGCAGATTACCTGCGATGATGACGATGTCTGCACTGACGATGTTTGCGATGGCCTGGGCGGCTGCGCCGCCGAATTCAACACCGCGCCGTGCGACGACGGCGACCCGTGTACCGTCAATGACACCTGCAGTAAAGGAAGCTGCGGTGGCTTCGCCATAGACTGCGAGTGCAACAGCGATGACGACTGCCAGCCGCTGGAAGATGGTGACCTCTGCAACGGAACGCTGCTGTGCGACAAGTCGAAGCTCCCCCATCTCTGCATCGTCAACTCGGCCACGGTGGTCCAGTGTCCCGCCCCCGAGGCCGGTCCCGATGCCGTCTGCCTGGCTGCAGCCTGCGACCCGGATACTGGAGAGTGTTCGCTGGTGCCCGACCACGGAGGCTTTGCCTGCGAAGACGGCAACCTCTGCACCGTCGGCGACAAGTGCGTCGACGGCGTTTGTGCGGCCGGCGTTGGTCCCAATTGCAACGACGGCAACGCCTGCACCGATGACACCTGCGACCCCGATATCGGCTGCCTGCACACCGACAACGAAGCATCCTGTGAGGATGGTGACCCCTGCACCGAAGACGAC
>CALGBT010000294.1 GCA_937884235.1 uncultured Pseudomonadota bacterium | reverse complement strand
CTGAACCCAACCCTGCTCGCCACCTGGACCGCGGCCACCACGACTCTCCTGGCCAGTGGTTGGATACCGTTCAAACCTGTTTACGCCTGGCCCTTTGCAGGAGGCGTGCTGCTGGGGGACATTGCGTGGTACTCGTTGCTGCTGCGGCTCACGGGACTCTACCGTTCCCGGGTGGGTATGCAGGCGCTCATTACCACCATCCGCGTCACCGGAGCTCTGCTGATTGCCCTGGGATTCTACTTTGCCTGGTTGGCAGTGACGGGTTAGGGAAGCATCTCTTTGGGTTTTGCCAGTTTCTCGGGCAGGTAGGTATCCATGACGTAGTTCAAGCCCCGGGCAGCAAAGGCCTGCTGCTCGACACGCACGCCCATATCCAGCATCTGCCTGAGGGCGTCGCCCCATTGCTTGTTGTTCATCATGAACGGGTCATTCTTCAGTGCGTCCAGCGCCCGCTTCTTGTCCTTTTCGCCGAGGGGATGGGTCGGCAAATCGTAGTCGATGATATCCTGCGGCGTCACCCCTATGAGGTGAGCACGAGGCACGCAGAAGAACTCGTTGATGGCTGCGGCATTGCCGGAACCCACCTTCATGGTGCGGTAGATGTTGCAGTAGCCGTAAGGGTCGCCGTCAGTGAAGACATAGACGGGAATGTCGCAGGCGTCGGAGAGCATGCGCACGAAGCGCCGGTTGGCCCGGGTGGGCACGCCCCCCATGGCAACGACGATACACTCCGCTCCCCGCCAGTACGCATGGCCATTGAGTCGCTCAAAGAGGGCTGCGGTCTCTACCGCCAGGACGAACTTCGCATTGGTGCGAAACCCTAGTCCTTCCACCCGCGACGGGATGGAGTAGCTGCCACGCCCAAAAGCGGTACAGTCGATTTCGATGCGCTTCCCGGTTGAGGGGTCGGTATCGATAACCACCAACTTCCCCGCCACGGAACCGTTCTGCTCCGCCGGGATGAAGCCCAGTTGCTCCCGATTGACCATGGCCATAGCTTCGATGTCATCCATGATGGTATCGGACTCGGACTGCTCATTGAAACCTGCTGGCCCCCAGCCTGCACTCCCGGAATCACCGGCAATGCTGGTCTTGGAGCTACCCTTGGAGGTGTAGTAAACTTCACGTTTACTGGCGAAGTCATCGGTTTCAATGAGGTGCTTGGCAAAGGCCATCAGCCGCACGGTCTGCGCAAAGGGCTTCACCGTCTGATAGGAGAGCGTACGACGAGTCTTGCGTGTACCGATGGTGAAATAGCCCTTGCGCGGGGAGAAGGTCACATTTGAGAGACTGCGCACCGGGACCGAAATATTGGGTCGCCGCCCGCGCTCAATATCGGCGTAAATCTTGCGGCCGATGTCGATCAAGCTATCCAGGGCCGGGCTCCGCTCCGTCTCCGGCCGCGCAATGTCGCCACCCGCTTCGGCCGGCAACTCTGCATCACTCTTCTTGCCATCTTCGAAGAGCGTCTTTCCACCCTTTGTTTCGTCTGGCATCGTCAGCTCCTTCCTAGCTCTTGCGCTCAAGCAGGTCGGTCAAACAGGTGACCACTCCTTGTCGCTCGCTATCGCTGAGCCCAATGAGATCCCGCAGGCCGATTCCAATATGGGGAATGTACGTCTCGATGTAGTCCCGCTTGCGCTGGAACTCCTTGTCCTTCTTCTTGCGAGAAAGGAAGAGTTTGAGCTTGCGGCCGCATTCTTGCAAAGCCCTGGTCATCTGCTCTTCGATCTCGGGGTAGGAGGCAATGGCCTCCTTGGATTCCGAGGTAAATGGCACCCAGACACTGGCCATATGGACGACGATGGTCATGGGTCCCAGCGGAAGTCCGCCCCGAGGCTGCTGCAGACCGTAGTTCCGCCAATTCACACTGATAGTGGAGCCAAAACAACAACCGGCGCCTTGCTGATAGAGTAGGGGCACGCGGTTGGCAAAACGGAGCAGTCGTGCCGGGGAGTCGGCTCCCTGGATCTCTCCACCGTAGGCAAGGGCCGCCTCGATAATGAAGGGATTGCCGCGGTAAACGGCCGGGGGGCGGGTAGCAGATGCATAGAACTCCGCCGGGACAACGGAGGCCAACCCGTAGATCAACTGCTCCTCGCCAATAGGGGCAACACAGTTAGTGGGAGGATTCATGATCTTGGTCTTGGCAATGCCGTCGAGTAGTTTCTCCACCTGCTCGCGGGTCACGCGGCTGGTGTAGGCGCGCGGGCTCAGCTCGGCGCGCTCGCAAATCTCTTCGGCCACGCGTTTGGATACCCGACTGAACTCCTCCTGGAGAAAACCAGCAAGATTCCTACCCCGTGCTTCCTTGAGCATGCCCTGGAGGATGCCCAGTTCAACTCCCTGCGGATGCGGCTTGATCTCTGCGGTGTCCGGAGGTAGCTCTTGGGTGGAGCGCTCGTACAAAATAACTTCACCGTCAGGCATCCGATAGACAACGCTGACGTGGGGGTTGGCGATTGCCGTCTGGCGCAAGTATTCGTCCACCGACTGCTTGCCCCGGTGGTACTTCGCTTCCAATTCGATGGAAACCTGCGTCCCGTGCTTCTGGTCCCAGACAACCTCCATCTCCCGCATGATTTCGGGGTGGTTCTTCTTGGTATCGATGCGGAGCTCAAAGAACAACGCCGGACGAGTGGCCGCGGTGCGACTTACAATCTCCACTGGCCGACCGGTGGTGATCAACCCGTACATGCCCGCCGCGGAAATCCCGATGCCTTGCTGCCCGCGGCTCATCTTGAGTCGATGAAACTTGGACCCATAGAGGAGCTTGCCAAAGATATTGGGCACCTGCGCCTTGACAATCCCCGGTCCATTGTCAACGACCGTGATACGAAACCGGTCATTGCCACGATCCCGAATAGAAACCTCAATGTCGGGCAGAATGCCCGATTCCTCACAGGCATCCAGGGAGTTGTCTACCGCCTCTTTGATGGCCGTGAGCAGTGCCTTGCGCGGGTTATCGAAACCCAGCAGGTGGCGATTCTTACTGAAGAACTCCGAAACCGAAATCTGCCGCTGCCGCTTGGCCATACTCTCTGCGTTTTCAGACCGCAAAAGGGTCGGCTTCTGGACCCGTGTCACCGGCACCAGGATGGCCGCACCGCCAGGGCCCTTTGGCGTCTCGTTCATACTCTCTCCTCGCATTGCGTGCGGGCCGACGGCCCAGCACGACACCATAGCCAATCACGGCCCTCTCAGTCAATGGAAAGGCGCTGACGGGAGGCAATAGCAGTGATGCGCCCGCGCCGCCTCCACTTTCCCACCGGTCATCCCGCGGCCGGCCAGCAGCCGGCGAGGGATCCCCGGGCACCACCCGGTCTCTTCTCCGGCAATGCCAAGACACCCAGAGATCCCTCCGGCGGCAAGCCGCCGTTCGGGATGACATTGCCGAGTATGGGGGCCGCCGTTCGGGATGACATTGCCGAGTATGGGGGCCGCCGTTCGGGATGACATT
>CALGBT010000293.1 GCA_937884235.1 uncultured Pseudomonadota bacterium | reverse complement strand
GTCGGGATGACACATTGGGACGACGGCCCAAAGACCGCTACAGCGCGGATGCCTCAACGAGAACTTGAGTAGACGTGTACGACTTCGCTATGGTATCAACCGACCTTGACGTCGGGGACTCAATCTGGACCAGAGAGGGATCGATATGAAATGGTGCAAGCCCCTTATTCTCGTTGTGATTATGTTGGCGTTGTCGGCTTGCAGTAGTAGTTCCAGTGAAGCCGACGCTGCGGCCGATCTGGCTGCAGGTGACCTTCAGGAGGAGCAGGAAGTACTCTCCCCATGTCATGACAGGGAGGATGGGACTTTCTGCAATGATCACGACCCCTGCACCATCAATGATCTGTGCATTGCCGGTCTTTGCGGCGGGACCGCATACAGTTGTGATTGGGGCCCCTGCGGGGTTGGTGCCTGCGATGGCGAGGGGGGCTGTGGCGAAGACGCGGTGGCGGCAGGTTGGTGCCACATTGATGGTCTTTGTGTCGAAGATGGCCAGCCGCTACCGGACAATCCGTGCTTGCTCTGCGATGCTGCCAAACCGAGTGAGGCTACCTATGCCGCTACCGGTGTCGCCTGCGAGGACGATAACATTTGTACCGAGGACGACTTCTGCGACAATGGCACTTGCCTCCCCGGTTCGCCACCGACCTGCGCTGACGGAATCCAGTGCACCGCGGATAGCTGCGACATGGCTTTGGGCTGTATCCACGAACCTGACCACGAGCTTTGTGATGACGACAATCCCTGCACTGCCGACCAGTGCGACCCCACGGGCGCCCCGGGCGCCGGCTGTCTTAGTGTGAACGATGATACCCTGACTTGTGCCGACAAGAATGTTTGTACTACCAACGACCATTGCCAGGCCGGCAACTGCGTCTCAGACCCCGAACCTCTGGAATGCGACGACGGCAACATGTGCACCGACGAGACCTGCCATCCGGCCTACGGCTGTCTCTACGTTTTCAACAAGATCTCTTGTGACGATGGGGCCGTCTGCACCCTGGACGATCTCTGCAGCTTCGGCAAATGCATCGGCACCGAGCAGTGGTGGGGCTCCTGCCCGGCGTGCGATCTTGCCTTTAGCGATCAGGCGGTGAAGATCATCAGCCTGCGGGTGGGCGACGGCGGCGTACCAGGCGAAGCCCTGAACGTGGACAATGACCTCAAAACCTGCTCGCCCGATGGCAATTGCGAGCAGGGTCTCGACAACTCACTGATGCTTGCCGGCGATTTCATCGACGAGACCATTGCGCAGAACCTGGTCAATGTTGACGACACGCTGATTTTTACGGTGGAATTTGTTGAACCGACGATGGACGGTGAAGAGTTCACAATGAATCTTTACTATGCCGGCGTGGCGGATTCCAACCCCACCTGTGATTTTCAGCAGGAGACTTGCGAATACGAGGTGTCGGGGCTCAACTTCGATCCACTCTGCAATAATCAGGTTATCTTCACCAATACCACCATCACTGATGGCATCCTGAACGCCGGTGGCTCCGGGTTCATTTTTCCTTTCAAAGCCAGCTTCAACAATGGCGAAAGTGCGGAGACGGTGTTGTACGCTGCCCGCGTTCAGGCCCAGGTCACTGTGGACGATGCCGGCAAGATTGTCGGTCTGGCGGGCGTTATTGGCGGTGCCATCACCAAAGAGAACCTCATTGAGCTGATCATGGCCATCCCGGAGGATTACCTGCCCGTCCCGCCGGAACTCATCGTCACCTTCGTCGAGAACATTCCCCAGGATATTGACCTCAACGGAGACGGCACCACTGACGCCTCCTCCATTGCCCTGGTATTCGATGCGATTCCGGCGATCCTGTTGCCGTATTACCAATAATGCCATTCTCCCCGTCCATCGTCCGCCTGCTTGAGGCCCTGCGCCATGGCGGGGAGGTGCGCGCCCACGTGACTGGGGTGGCGCCGGAGACCCTGCCTCATCTGGCAGCCTTCCTGCGGGCTGAAACCGGACGTCGGATCCTGCTGGTCGCGCGGGATGCCCCCCGGGCGATGCTTTTGTTAGAGGAGTTACGTCACCTCATTGACGACGGTCGCGAGTGGGAGCAGGTCCTGCATCTACCCCGCAATGCCCTGTCGCCCTACATCGACGTCTCGGTAGATGCGCGTCGTACCCTCGAGGCGCTGGGGACGCTGGGCCGAGTCGCGGCAGTACGACCAGGCGTGGCGGGTGGACCGGGCATCGTCGTCACCCCAGCGACAATGCTCCTTGCCCGGTTACCCAGCCCGGCCGCACTGCGAGCCGGTACTCAGCAGTTGCGCAAGGGTGACGTCATCGATCGGGAACTCTTTGTGGAGGTGCTCATTGCCGCGGGGTACTCCCGGGTCTCAGCGGTCTATGAGGAGGGTACTTTCGCGGTGCGCGGAAGCCTGGTGGATCTCTTCTCGCCAGGCCTGTCCCACCCTGTTCGTATCGACTTCTTCGGCGACGAGATTGAGGCCATCGCCCGCTTCGTTCCCGATACCCAGATGAGCGCTGGCCGGATCGATGAGACAGTCTTCTTTCCCGCCACTGAAGTGGTGGACCGTAGTCAGGTATTGAGCCGGAGCCGCAGCTCCTTGCTGGCGCTTGCGGATGCTCAGGATCTGCCGTCGACCCGGTTGTCCGAGATCGTGGAGGCGCTACGCAATGGTGAGTTGCCAGTGGGGGCGCATGCCTTCATGCCCTTGCTGCTCGGGGAGACGGCAACCTGTACTGACTTCTTTGACCCTCGAGAGTGGCTCCTTCTCTTTGACGACCTTGCGGCCATCGACGGGTCGCTTGATGGCCAGCGGCAATCAGACTTCCGTCGCTACGAGGCCTATCGGAGTATGCACCGGTTGGCCCTGCCCCCAGGGGACCTCTTTGTGGGGCCTGATGAGGTGGATTTTGCTCGTTTTACGCGGGTCAACGTCGGCCCGCTGGACCCCGCTGCCAATCTCCATTTCGAGGTGGAGTTGCCGCGCCCCTTGCGTCCTGCCGAGGAAGGCAGCGACAAGCTCGCGCAGTTCATGGAGACGGCGAATCGGTATGGGCGTGTGCATCTGCCGGTGCTGTTGGCGGTGGACTCAGACCGGGAGGCTCAGCAACTCGCCAAGCGCTGTATGGCTGGCGGCCTCTCAGCCCGACTTGAGGATGGCTCTTTGACCTGGTCCGCCCTGACCTCGGTGCGGCCTTTCCCCGGAGTTCGGATCTTCGTCTCTGCCCTGCAGTACGGAGTTGATGCCGTTCATCTGGGCTATTATCTGGTGACCGCCCGGGAGTTGCTGGATCGCAAGCGCGTGCGCCGCGCCAAGGAAGAAACCAGCGCGGCCCACCAGGAGCAGATGCTGGCCCTGCAGGAGGGTGATTTCGTGGTCCATCGGGACTACGGCATCGGCCGCTTTGGCGGGGTGGAGAGGCGGTTGCTGGGAGCTGGCGAGTACACTTGCCTGAAGATCGAGTATGCCCAGGAAGACTCCCTCTACGTGCCTATTCACAATGCCGGCGTCGTGCAGCGATATGTCGGTTCCGGCAAGGGCGGACCCCGCCTCGACCGTTTGGGATCGGCCAGCTGGGAGAACCGGGTCACCAAAGTACGCAAGGCTGCCCGCAAGCTCGCCATCAACCTGCTGGAGCTATACGCACAACGAGAGAAAGCTGAGGGCTATGCCTACACCCCGGGTGATGATTACTTCCGGGAGTTCGAGGCCGGCTTCCCCTACACCGAAACCCCCGACCAGCAGCAGGCCATTGAAGAGGTGTTGATGGACATGGAGCGGCCTGCGCCCATGGACCGTCTGGTTTGCGGAGACGTTGGCTTTGGCAAGACTGAGGTAGCTATCAGAGCCGCCTTCAAGGCCGTTCTCGACGGTCGCCAGGTGGCGATTCTGGTACCGACGACGGTACTGGCCGAGCAGCACCGCATCAGCTTCGCTCGTCGGCTGGCCGCTTACCCGGTCAAGGTGGAGAGTCTCAGTCGCTTCAAGAGTCGAGCCGAGCAGAATCAGGTGACTAAGGGACTCAAGGAGGGGACGGTGGACGTAGTCATCGGCACCCACCGTCTGCTGGGGAAGGACATTGCTTTCAAGTCGCTGGGGTTGATCGTCATTGACGAAGAGCATCGCTTTGGCGTGGGCCACAAAGAGAAGCTCAAGGCGTTGCGTACCAGCGTTGATGTTCTCTCGCTCACCGCTACGCCGATTCCGAGAACACTACACATGGCCCTCACCGGCATTCGGGATTTGTCGGTGATTCAGACGGCCCCTGTGGGGCGGCAGGACATTGAGACGACCATTACCCATTTTGATCCCGATTCCCTGGCCGAAGCCATCCGCTACGAAGTCGGCCGGGGGGGACAGATCTTCTTCCTGCACAACCGGGTAGAGGACATTCTTACCGTGGAGCAGCAGATCGCCATGCTGGTTCCCGGCATTCGCATCATTGTTGCCCACGGGCAGATGGCTGAGGAGGGACTGGAGAAGGCCATGGTTCGCTTCATGAACCACGAGGCTGATGTACTCCTCTGTACCACCATCATCGAATCGGGCCTGGATCTGCCGCTGGTCAACACGCTGATCGTCAACAATGCTGACCGCTTTGGTCTGGCCCAGCTTTACCAGATCAGGGGCCGCGTCGGGCGTAGTACGCGGCGGGCATTTGCTTACTTCGTGGTTCCGCCCATCGCCGCCATGACCGCCGATGCCCGCTCCCGTCTGGCGACCCTGGCGAAGTTTACTGCGGTGGGGTCCGGTTTCCAGGTGGCCAACATCGACATGGAGTTGCGCGGTGCCGGCAATCTGCTGGGGGGGGAGCAGTCTGGTGAGGTTGCGGCCATAGGCTTTGACATGTACATCCACCTGCTCCAGGAGGCGGTCCAGGAACTCAAGGATGAGGAGGGAGTTCAGGCCCGGGTGGAATGCCAGGTTGATTTTGCCATAGATGCCGACCTGCCGGAGAGCTACGTCGCCGACCGGCACCAGCGCATGGTCTTCTACCGACGCATCGCCGGTGCTGAATCGGTGGCCGTACTGGAAGGCCTGCGGGATGAACTCAAGGATCGCTTCGGTCCGCTGCCGGCACCGGCCGATGGTTTGCTGGAAGTGGCGGAACTGAAGGTTCGAGCGCAACAGCTGGGCCTGCTGAAGTTGGAGGGCAGTGCCGAGGCCATCAAGGTGGATCTTTCCATGGCCCCTGACTCGCTTCTGGAGGGGGTGCTTGCCATGGTACGCGAGCAGACGGTTCCGCTGACTGTGCGTCCGCCCCATGCATTGGTGGCACGGTTCGAACCGGGACGCTACGCAACGCCGCTGCGGGCTGCGGGGAAGTTCATTGCCCTGCTGGAGGCGGCTGCTCAAAGCGCTGGAAATGTCCCAGCTTGAGATAGGCCACGAAGAGAATCGTAAAGAGCAAGGTTACCAGGGAAGCATGAATGGCCAGGGCGATGCCACTGTGCAGTGCATTCTCCCAGCGGGCGAGCAGGGATTCGATGATTGCCCTGTCACCTGGCAGTATTTGTACGCTGCCCCTCTCCTTGTGCTCAAGGAAGGCAGGGATGTAGTAGGCTATCTGTTGCACCAGCAGTGCCAGTTCATCTTCAGTGTAAGCAGACCCTCGGGCGACGATGCCGGCGATGTGCGCAGCCCGGGCTTCGGCCTTCTCGGTGCCAAAGCCGTGGTAGGCCTCGTAGGCGGCGAAGATGTGGGGCGACTCCAGGACGACTACGGCCTGCTTGAGTCCATCGTCATCACCGCGGGCGAGAGCTTCATGGCTGTTTTGCACCACGGCCACCCATCCCCAGAGCGAATAGAGCCACAGAATCAGGGCGACAGTCCCTGCGGTTGCGGCCAGACCGAGGAGAAACCTGCGCAGCCAGCCGGGCGGGAAGGACAACGCTGTTTGCCCCGCGTTATGGGTGGTCACGGGCCTCACCTCCGGTTACTGCGCCAACGAGATGGCGGCAGGAGGGTCATGATAGAGGCCCGCCCGCCAAAATTCCACTGGAAAAAGCGCCGGTTTTCCCCATATAATCCGTTGGCTTGAAGTTTGAACGCACAAACGGAGGAACATATGCGCCACACCAGACAATGGTTTATCTTGCTCACCCTCATTCTCGCCGTAGGCTGCGGTAAGCAGCAGGCGCCACAGGGGGAGGAGAAGCCGGCCGAGCAGGCAGTGAAAGCCGAAGCGACGAAGGCGGAGGGGGAGCAGGCCAAGGCTGCGGCGGAGGCTCCAGCAGTTGTTGCTGAAGCTGAGAAGGCTGCTGCAGAGGCCGTCGAGAAGGCCGCAGAAGTGCCGGCTGCGAAGGCTGAAGAGAAGGCCGCAGAAGAACCGGCGGCGAAGGTCGAAGAGAAGGCCGCCGAGATGCCGGTTGTAGAAGAGAAGGCCGTCGAGGCCAAGGAAGAAGCGAAGACCGAGCAGACCGAAAGGACGACGCCCGAAACCGAAGCCGTGGCCGAGAAGGTGGAAATGCCCGAACTGGCCAAGGTCGATATCCCCGTTTTCGAGTTCCCCGAGTTCAAGGGGACGCGGGTGGCGATTGTGCATACCGGCAATCTCATCGGCGAACTTGAACCGTGTGGCTGAGCTGGTAATCCTCTTGGCGGTCTTGCCAGGAAAACAGCCTATCTCGCTGACCACGCTAAAGACTGGGATGCTACTCTCGTGCTTGACTCTGGGGATCTATTCACCCCTTCCAACACGTTGCCTGAATCAGAGAAGGAAGCGGTCATGGCCAAGGCTGACCTGCTGCTCAAGGCCTATGCAGGTCAGGGCTGTGCAGGAATCGGCCTGGGTGACATGGACGTCGGTGCTCTGGGGGTCAAGGCGCTCAAGGAATTGGCCGGCAAGGCGAAATTCCCGTTTATCAACTCCAATTTGGTGCTGGCCAAGAATGGCGAGCCCGTTTTCACCCCCAATGTGGTGGTGGAGCGTGGCGGCCTGAAGATTGGTGTTTTCGCGATTCTCACGCCTGGGGCCAATCTGGGCGATAAGGAAGAGTACCGGATTCTGCCCTCGGATGAAGCGGCCCGTGCGCAGGTTGGCAAGTTGATGGATGCCGGTGCCGACGTTATTGTCATGCTCGCTCACCTGGATCGACGGGATGCTGAGCAGGTTGTCAAGGATGTGCCGGGCATCGACATTGTTCTGGGTGGCCAGTCCATGGGAACCTCGCGCTTCATCGAGCGGCTCCAGGACAGTTGGTGGGTCGAGCCGGGCCAGAAGGGCAAACACCTGGCCATCGTCACCCTCAACATGACCAAAGACGGCAAGCGTCCCTTCGTGGTGCGTGAGGAGTCGAAGAAGCTGAGCGAAGAGCTGACGGCCATTGATCAGCGGATTGAGCGCTATGTACGACTGGCCAATGGGCCCGAGAAGCCGGGTACCCGGACGGGCAACAAGGACCGGTTCAAGGGTGTTATCGACAGCTTGGAGAACCAGCGCAAAGAGCTGGCGATGAAGGCTACCAAGATCGCTAAGGTCACTCCCGACTCGCCCTTCCTCAGCCTGGAAATGGTGGCCATGAACAAGCAACTACGGGATGACGAGGAGATTGCCAAGTGGGTCACAGAGCATAAGGCAAAGTACGACAACAAGACTGCTCGCAGGGGCACGCTTCCGCCTCCCTCCAAGCCTCTCAGCCGGGCCGCTCGCCCGGGGCGCGTCGTCAACCACAATGCCATTCGCGCCACCGGCCCGGACAAGTCTACGGCCGGAACCAGCGGCGGCACCGCCAGCAAATCAACCACCTCCCCCACATCACCTGCAGTCAAGAAGGTCGTGAGCCCCAAGTAAGCTCCCCGGGGCCATTCACGCTTAGACAAACACCGAGAAGAGTTTCTCGTAGGGAAGCACTCCCTTGAGGTAGTAGAGCGCGGCGGCGAAGAAGACGATGCCGAAAAAGACGGTGATGAATTCGTTCCAGCGCCCCATGCGAACCTTGGTGCGGATGGCTTGCGAGAAGATGGCCATGGCGAAGAA
>CALGBT010000292.1 GCA_937884235.1 uncultured Pseudomonadota bacterium | reverse complement strand
GCCGCCTGGCTCGAACACCTCTTTTCCGATGCGGAAGGGACGGCCTGGCCAGCCCTGCACGATTTGATGCGCAGTCGAGGGCGCAACCTGCTGCACAACCACCTGGCCCTGACTGAGGATTCACCGGACAGCAAGCAGGCACTGCGTCTCGAGCCCGACTGTGCGGACAACCCCTATTTCCTGCGGGCCTACTTCTCGTGGAAACTGGGTCTGCCGTTTGGCTTCTTTCAGTGCGACCGAGGTCGCCGCAACCGTGACCCGGCCTGTAGTGGATGGACGACGCAGCAGCAGCCCTCGGGGAGCAAGCGGCCGGGACGCGCCTTTCATCTTTTCCTGCGCAAGCTCAAGAGCGCCGTTCACTCCGGCAGCGCCCGCACGGCCCTGGACGCCGAGGTCAGCGATCTCTACCCAGTGCCCCTCACACCTGAGGCTTTGCGGCCCGGAACGGTCTTTGCGGATCCTTACGGGCACACGCTCATGCTGGTGCGCCGTCTGCCTCAGCGCGATGGCAGCCCGGGCCTCCTCATGGCCGTGGATGCTCAGCCCGATGGAACCGTCACCATCAAGCGTTTCTGGCGGGGAAACTTCCTCTTTGCAAGCGAAGAGGTCATTGGTGGACCTGGATTCAAGGCCTTCAGGCCGGTGGTAGCGAAGGGTGGCCGCTACGTTCCCATGAGCAATGCCGAGCTCTCGAGCTCAGACGAGTTTCCGCGCCTTGCCCTGGACCAGCAGCGGATGGGGCCGGTGGACTTCTACGACGCCATGGCAAGGGTTGTGAACCCGCTCCCCATGCGGCCGGAAGATGCCTACCGCCAGCTTCATGACGCGCTCTACGAACAGGTCTTGACCCGGGTCAAAGCCATCGCCAACGGCGAATCGTGGGTGGCTCGCAACCCGGGCAAGACTATCGCTATGCCAAAGGGTATTGCTATCTTCCAGACATCGGGGCCGTGGGAGGATTTCTCGACGCCGGCCCGCGACCTGCGTCTCCTCATCGCCATCGAAGCGGTGGTGGATTTTCCCAACCGTGTCTCACGCATCCCCGCCGCCTTCCAACTACCAGACGGCGTAACCCCCGTCCAGATGGCTGAGAAACTGCGGAATCTGCGGGAGCAATGGACCGGTGCCATGCACTTTGGCTACGTCAGGTCTGACGGGTCCACCACCCAACTCACCCTGTCGGACCTCTTCCACCGAGTATCAGCGCTGGAGACGGGCTACAACCCCAACGATTGTCCCGAGGTCCGTTGGGGAGCCGTGCACGGTTCCGAGGAAGCAGCCACCTGCCGCGGCCGCGCCCCCCGCAGCCAACAGCTGGAGATGGAGAAGTACCGCAGTTGGTTCCGGGACCGTCGTCGACCCGCCTGGAACTAATCCCCCTTCTTGCTACGTGGGGGCGGTCTCTCCACGCAACAAACGCGTCGCCCAGATTGGGGCAAGCTGCGGGTTGCTGGCAAGCGCCGCAGCCGCCTCAGCCACTTCTGGATGGTCATGGAAGATCACCAGTCCGGGCTGGCCATGCCGTGGCACAACCAGCGCCGGGCACGGCCCGGACCCAGCGACCCAATGGACGGGCAGTTCTTCAATCGCGAAGCGCTGCAGCAGCTCACCCACCATCGCCAGGTCGGAATTCGGTATAGCTGGCGGCCGGATTTGCGCGAGGTGTCGCGCCCTTCGCCGTACGGCGCCGGCCCAGAGTTCCCGCCAGGCAAGTCGACTGCCACGGCGTCGCTTCACGAGTTCTGGTGGCCGCACCAGCTTGACCCCGACGCGCTCATGCAGGAACTCCCACTGCGCCCCGGTGAGACGCAGCACTCGCCGCCCCTCAAGGTCAAACCGCGCCCGTGGTTCCTCCACCCTGAGCGCATGGCAAGGCCCCGCCGCAGACTCGCCCTGCACTTCAGCAAGGTTGCTCATGGGCACTTCTCCCAGCCATCTGAAGATGCGAAACTCGCCAACCAACTCTGGAGCACCGCCGCAGCGGTGCAGCAAGAAGAGCAATTCGTCAGCCCGGGTGCGCCCCTCTGAGGTGAGGGAAGCGTACCGTTTGGCGAGCAGGCGATAGAGAGCAGTAGCTTCGGCCTTGAGGCGCTCCACGGGCAGCCGGGCCTTCCCGTCGGCCACCTCCACCGCGGCGTGATAAACAAGACCATCTGCAACGGCGAGCACTCTCTGTCGCTGACGCACACCGTAGCTGGTGGTCCATAGCCGACAAGTATCGCCACTGGCGGGAATCCAGATGTGCCCGATGATCTCGTCTTCACTGATGCGACCATAGGCCAGCGCATCGGCGGGCGCACCGCTATGCAGCGGTTGCCCGTCGAGGCGAACCTCGGCTCGAGCGAAGCGAACGTACTCCTCCACCGCCTTCCGCTCCTGGCGCGCCCCACCTCGCCGCGCCACCCGCAAGCGGGTCCCGGTTCCTCCTGCACCCCGGACTGTCATGGGACGTCGACCGATACAGAGGTGCCAGGTCTTTCGTTCCTCACTGACGCCGGTCTCAAGTTCGACCTGGGCACCGGGTGGAGCGAGGGCCGACAGAACCGTCAACCCGTCCCCTTGTTCAAAGCGCTCAAGTCCGGCGCGCCGCCGGGCATCATCCAGGTCGTGGTCGAGGGCACGGCAGAGGTCGTTCAAGAGGTCGTGGTCAATGGCATTGCCATCATCAACGACCGTAACGAATCTGGCGCTGGTAGCGACCTCAACTCTGGTGGCGCCCCGAGCCAAAGCTCCCCGAATCCACTCGACAAGATAATGTTCCGGGCGCTGGAACCTGCGGGCCGGAAGCTTGCGCAACTGCGCATCCACGTCGACGGAGAGGACTGGCAGAGAGATCTGGCGACTCATCTTCTCTCCTCCAGCAGCAGCGCTTTGGCGCACCGGTTACGCACCAACGCCCCGTCCTGGCGATAGTACCTGCTGCTGCGCGTCACCAATTCGACAAGCTCCAGCCTGGCACTGGCATCACCGGCCTGGTGACGGGTGGTAAGCTCCTGCAGCTGGCCATCTGGCCTGACCGCAATAAACCGCCGGAACGGCTGCCAATGCTGAGGCAGCCTGGCCCCTCGCAAATCAACGTCCAGGAATGGTCGCTCCTGCAATCCGGGGCAGACAAGCAGAGGTATTGCCCGACTCCCCAGGGCAGTTCTCAGCAAGGCGCTGGATGCGGCCACAAATCCCTTTCCAGCGCCGGCCAGTTCCACCTGTGGCTGCAGCGAATCGATGCGGTCGAGATCGACAATTCCCGCCATTTGCCCGGCGAGACGGCCGAAGTAGCGGTTGCCAGCATCGAGCACCGGCGTTCCCGCTGCGGCGGCCAGTCTGGCCAGTCCGTCTCCGTCCCGTGCCCCTCCGGCAAAGAGGTGCCCGCGGACGGCTTTTTGCTCAGCCTGTCGCAGCGACAACCGGGCACTGCGACCGATGAGCGGCAGCAGGGGGTGTCCCCAGAGGGCCTCAGCATGGGCCCAGGCACCGGGCTGCAGGGCCGCCGAGAGGGCCATGTCTCCGAGCAACTCCTCGGCCTCATGGCCATCCAGCGAAGCTTCCACCCGCGCCTTGCGACCGGGCCACCTCCTGCGCGCCATGACAAGCGCGGCAACGAGCAGGAGCAGCAGGCCGGCCACCCACCAGACCACGGACTGGTCGTTGCCCGGCAACTGCACCGCGCGGGAGGCCCCCCCGGGTACACCGACTGCTGCGGGAGGGGCCACTTCCCCCGCACCAACGCCGGGATAGGTCTCCCCGAGGGAATCGGGCGGACTACCCGCCAGGTTCGGCAGAGACGAAGCGGCACCTGCGCCCGGCGGCCCAGACTCCCCGGCACCGGGCCCTGTTCGATGCTCAACCGAGGCCACTGACGCGACGGTGGGGGTCTGCCCTTCACTGGCATCGGCAACTCGCCATCGGTCGTCGTAGTACTCGACCCAGGCATGCAGACCCGGCAGCAGTCGCCCGCTACGTCCAACCCCACCAATCCCCAGTCGCGCCGGCACCCCCAATTCATGCAACAGCAGGATGGCCAGCGCGTTCATCACATCACAATCGCCTCTCTGGCCGGCAAGGACGAAATCAAGCCAATCAGACTCCTCGTCGAGGGCTGCGAAGAGTGACGCTGCTGCCTCCGAATCGTCGTATGAGAGGTGGGCCCTGACGATGCCCAGCACTGTCTGCACTCGCCTCTCAATTGGCTCATGGATGGTTGCGGCGAGGTTGCTCTGCTCATCTGCTGTCATACGCCGCGCGGCTGGCACGACAACCCCGGGAACCAGAGCGGGGGAATCCAGAGTGGGGCAGGTCTGGTAGGAAAGGCGCGCCGGCCCAGGCAAACGCACAAGCGGTTCGCCAACCGGAGTCTGCCCGGCGGGATTGGCCAGTTGGTCATCCACTCTGAGGGACTGTGGGACCAGGGTGTGGCCGGTGGGCACTGGGAGAGAGACAAGCCCGGTATCCTGCAATTGCACATGGACGTCCACCCGCTCGTCCCCGTGGCACTCCGGGGCGACAAAGGGGAGATCATCCGGAACCCGGCTCAAGGCGACAAACCCTCGCGCCGAGTCGAAATCCGTGGCCGTGAGAAACTTGAAATAGAGTGGCTGTGCTGGGGTGTACCGCAACGCAATGGCCTGGGAAGTGGGCAACCTCTCCACCAGCGAGCCCCGGTAAACCGAGGGCAAACGACCGGGGACGGCTCCAGGCTGCAACTCCAAACCCGAGGACGGTCCAGTACCACCGGCGCCCAGGGAGCCGGACGTCCCTTCGGAGATGGCAGGGGGCGGGGCAAAACCGAGCAGTTGCCTCAGCTCGCCGCCGAAATGCCAGATGGCGACGGCGAGGACCAGGGCGAGCAACAAGGGCAGGATGGTCACCACAGGGAGTCGGCCCAGACCGACGAAAAGACCCCGAATCCACTCCAGAAGGCGGCCCGCGGGACCCCGGGGCAAGGTCTTTTGCAGCTGATGTTTGACGAGTTGCTGCAAACTCCTGCCAGCATGCCGCCGCAGCGCCGCCAGGGCCCCATCGTCCACCACTGCATTGCGGGACATCACCACGTTTAGGCGATTGCCGTTGAGGACGAAACAGGGGGCGAGTCCCTGGGCAATTTCGCTGCGCCAGGCGTGCTCAGTGCCCCGGTATGATAGCTCGTCAAGGAGCATGCCCTTCCAAACCGGTAGGCCCCGGGCAAAGAGCTCAACGGAGGGCCGCTTCCCTAGACCTACGGCACCTTCCACCGCACCCTGTCGGAAGTTCAGGGAGATGGGGCCGGCAACAGACATCTCTTGGAGCATGTTGCGCTCTTGAAACCAGACGGGCAGCGGCGTCGCATCACGATCATTGCGTCTGAGGTAGCGACAAAACCGCGTCAGCGCGGCACCAACTGCGGCCAGATACTCATCCTCCGTGGCGAACCTTGCGGGGCGGCTCAGGGAAATTGTGGTTCCCCTGCGCTGGTCGACAGCAATCTCCTGATGGAGTTCGAACTGTTCATCGATGCGAACTGCCCAGGGGGCGCGCCCCGGGTTCGAGGCGATGGCCACCGACTCCGGGCCAAAGCGCAGCACTGACCAGAAGCCGATGCCAAACTGCCCGGCCGAACCTCTCTCATCCTCCTTGCTTGAGGCGTAGAGTCGGAAAAGGAACTGCTCGGCGTGACGAGCATCCATCCCCGAGCCGTCATCGGCGAAGGTCAGGGTCTCCGTGGCCTCAGTACGCGTAGCGCCCACGCGCACGGTGTGCGCCCCCGCGTCGCGAGCGTTCTGTGCGAGTTCCCGCAGGAAGAACCACTGGTCCTCACCGTAGATACTGCAGCCTCGCAGCGCCCAGCGTTTGAAATCGCCACCTTTCATGCGGCTATCATATGGGGGGGGCGACGGCGAGTCAACGCGTGCGTAGCGGGTCGCGGGAGCCGTTCGACTCCGCTGCCCGGCCCTCGGCATGA
>CALGBT010000291.1 GCA_937884235.1 uncultured Pseudomonadota bacterium | reverse complement strand
TGGACTGGGTGCCCAGGGCAACGCACGCAGCGGCGATATCCGCACCCATCTCCAGGCGAGTTGAGCGTTGGTGATACCGCCAATCAAGCCATCCCATCTGCAGCACCATGACCATGACCAGCGCCGCGACTGATGCCTTGAAGAGGGGACGCCCCGTAGCTCCCTGCCAGGTGATGGCGATGGCCGAGGCGGCAAGGATGAAGAGGGGGACCGCGGCGGGTACCAGGTGGACAAAGCCGAATCGTGAGCCAGCCAGCCAGATGGCGGTGAGAGTGAGCAGTGGGGCAACGACTCCGGCGGTGGCCAGGAGGAGGGCCCCGACGCGGTCCCGGGCAGCCAGCAGGTAGGTGCCGGCGACGACCAGCAGTCCGAAGAGTGCGGCCGGAAGGCCACTTCCTGCTCCCAGGTGTCCGAGGAGTTCTGCAATGATGGGAAAATCAGGGGGGTAGGGCTGCAAGGTGAAGTGTTCGTGGATAGTGCGAAAGCGAGCCGCGGCGGTGGCAACGAGGGCGACCTGGAGGGAGAGGCCCAGGGCGGGAACGGGCAAGTAGCGGGCAAGTACGGACCAGGCGAAGACCTTGCGCCACTTGACGGCAGTTGCGAGGACAGTTACCCAACGCACGAGCAACCAGAATGCAGCGTAGGGGTGGGAGAAGAGGGCCAGCCCGTCGACGAGCCCGAGTAGGATCCAGGTGCGTCTTGAGCGAGGGTCAGAGAACCACTGGAGCAGCAGGCCCAGGGCGAGGAAAGTGGAGAGAGAAGCGTAGAGACGTGCTTCCTGGCTCAGTTGCAGTGCGGGCAGGCTGAGGGCAAGAAAGAGGCCCGCGAGTATTCCGGGAATTGCGAGTCTATGCCGAGAAAGGACGAAGCAAATGATTCCCGGCAGCAGGCTGCCGAGTATGAATGCGGGTGCTCTCACAACGCCTGGTGTTGGTGCCAGACCGGCGAGATGGCATAGAGAATGGTATGCAAAGCCAGGCCAGTCGCCTGCGGAGAACTCCGGGTTGGCGAAGAAGCCCGGACGATAGGCGTAGGCAAACTCTTGCACTTCCGCTATCCAGAATGGCTTGTCGAGTAACCCCGGCAGACGGACGGCTGCGGCTAGCAGGACGAGCCCGAGGGCAGGCAGCAAGTGCTTGTGGCAGGGAGCAGGATGGTGCACAGAGTGCCTCCGGTTGGTGCCCAGAATAGCCCGGTCGTGATGCTGGGTCAAACGCGTAGACAGGAAGTAATTGTGGCCAGCAATTTTTCTTGCTTGGGCAGTTAAGCTGTGCGAATATTGCGCCAGCATCGCGGTTGAACAATGTCTGATTTGACATGCTTTGGAGGGAAGGAAATGAAGAAGCTCGCTATGTTGTTGGCAGTAGTTTTTGCGTTTGGCGCTCTCGGCTTCGGCTGTGGCAAGAAGGAAGAAGGAAAGAAGGACGAGCAGAAGAAGGAAGAGAAGAAGGAAGAGAGGAAAGAAGAGGCCAAGTAAGGCTGCTTCCCATTCATGCCTTCAAGTTCCCGGCTTGCCGGGGACCTCAATCCCAAGTAGAAAGGGTCACTCCAGTGGAGTTGGCCCTTTCTTCTTTAAACCCTGTGTTTGTGTCGCCAGACTTACTGCCATGGCAGCCAACGTGCTGATGACACAACCGGGAATCAACTCAAAGGCACCAGAGTAGAGCGTGGGGTCCAGGGAGGTCAAGGTTGTCTTGACTGCCTCTGAATGCCAGAGAACGATGGTGGCCGGCCCGCTCAGCATCGAAGCCAGAGCTCCCCATCGGTTGAGGCTCTTCCAGTAGAGCGACAGTAGTACCAGGGGGGTAAATGCTGCCCCCAGCGCGCCCCACGCAAAGAGCACGAAGGAGTAGATCACCTTGATCTCCTGCATGGCCACCCCTGCGGCAACGGCTGTAATGGCAATAATTACACCCCGGGTCAGCCAGACGAGCTTGCGCTTGCCGGGCTTGCGCTTTGAGAAGCTGAGAAAGAAGTCGTTCACCAGTGCGGTTGCTGCGTACATCAATTGGCTGTCCGCGGTTGACATGATGGCCGCAGCAACTGCTGCCAGAACAAGCCCGGCCAATGCCGGAGGGAGGTTGTTGAGGGCGAAGAAAGCGAGGATGCTTTCGGCTGCCTTCTGCGTCGGTGCACAGAAGCCGGCCACAGAGCACCCCGTTGCATCCAGGGGGTAGAGACCCCGTGCGATGATCCCGAGCAAGGCCGAGCCCAGCAAGGCAATGGTTCCCCAAGCGACGGAGATCACTGCGGCCTGTCGGGCGGCCCTTTGGTCCTTCACCGTGATGTATCGGACGACCATGTGGGGCATGCCTTGATAGCCCATTCCGATGGCCATTTGACTGAAGATGAAGCCGGCTGCCCCCCATCCCAGAAGGCTACCATCCGCCTGCATCAGGGACTGTGCTCTCAAAGAGGCGATGACCTCTGCCGGGCCGCCTGCCAAATGCAGTGCGTAGAGGGGCAGTGCCACCATCGCCAGAAGCATCATGATGCCCTGGATTGTATCGGTCCAACAAACGGCTGCGTAGCCTCCTAGGAAGATGTAGAAGCCGAGCACTACAGCGCCGGCCAGGACGGCAGTCTGGTAGGAAGTGCCGGGGCCCAGGACCTCCATCTCCTGGAGGATGCGACCGGCCGCGACGAACTGGGCAACAACGTATACTCCCATGAAGAAGGTGATGAGCAAGGCACTTACCATTCGCAGCATGTGACTGCGGTCATTGAGTTTTAATTCGAGGTAGTCCGAGAGCGTAATGGCTCCGAACTTATCGGAGTCGCGTCGGAGTTGAACGATGACGAAGAGCGAGTTGGCGATGAAGCCGACGATGCAGCCGATGGCAGCCCACAAGGCGGGTAGTCCCCGAAAGAAGCCGAGCCCTGAAAGGCCGACCATGGCCCAGGCGCTTTCTGAGCTGGCGGCAGACGAGAGTGCGGTTGTCCAGGCGCCAAGGCTCTTGTCGGCGGAAACGAATCCTTCGTAGGAGCTACTGTGTTTGCGGTCACCAAGGTAGCCGATGACCATCAAAAGAACCAGGTAGCCTCCGAAGGTGGCCAACATGGCGAGGTGCTGTGTGTCCACGCAGATCCTCCCTTGTAAAGAGGGTTTATGGGAAATGGCCCAGGGACTGCGGAAGAAATGCACATGCGTTGCAGGTGCCGCCAGCGACCGGCAAAGCCTCACCGAAGTGTCCCACCAGCAGGCGCGGAATGCAGCTCATGGAGCCCTCCGCCGCCGGATAGCATTGGACCAGCCAGCCATGCGGATTGACGGCTGCGGGAAAGAGGCTGTCTTCGTGGACTGCGGC
>CALGBT010000290.1 GCA_937884235.1 uncultured Pseudomonadota bacterium | reverse complement strand
GAGGTTGACACCATCACCAATAACCGTGTAGTCCATTCGCCGCTCAGAGCCGATGTTGCCCGATAGAATCTGGTCCGTATTGACGCCGATACCGATGTGCACGGGCTCCCGGCCCTCGGCGATGCGGGCCACATTGAACTGCTCTAGCGCACGCATCATTTCGATGGCCGTGGTGAGCGCATTGTCCGCATCATTACTGGTCGAAAACGGTGCTCCGAAGACCGCCATGATGGCATCACCGATGTACTTATCGAGGATGCCCTTGTTGCTCATGATGAGGTCCACCATGATGGTGAAGTAGTCGTTGAGCATGGCCACAGTTTCCTGCAGACCGACTCGTTCGGAGAGGCTCGTGAAGGAGCGGATGTCCGAGAAGAGCACCGTGGCTTTCTGGAGTGTTCCTCCCAGGGCATCTTCGCCCTCCTCCAGAAGCTTGTCCGCCACTTCCTTGGTCATGTACCGGGCCATGGTGGAGCGCAGCTTCTTCTCGTTGGTCATGTCTTCGGTGACCAGCAGGCAGCCCATCCGCTTGCCCTTGATGTTGGTCAGGGGTTGGGTCGTCAGGTTGACGGTGGCGGTGGCCGGGGGCCCGCCTGAGTCGTTCCAGTCGGGTAGGGCGAGGACCGCGTTGTGGGCTTCGTCGCTCTTGCCACTCTCCAGGGCTTTTGCCATGCCGTCGAGGACCCACCGGTTGTCTTCGCCAGAGAAGATTTCCTCGGCCTTCTTGCCCACGAGACGCTCGGGAGCGTCGGCGCAGCGCAAGAGCATGAAAGCCGCGGTGTTGGCTTTCTCGACGCGGCCCTCCGCATCCAGCGTCAAGACGCCGTTGGTCATGGATTCCAGGATGGCTTCGTTGTAATTCTTGATGTTGTTCACTTCTTCAAACAACTGGGCGTTCTCGATGGCGATGGCTGCCTGGGCGGAAAAGGCACCGAGACGAGCTTCGTCCTGGTGATTGAAGGGGCCGCCGCGCTTGTTGAGTACCTGGCAAACGCCGATGGGCTTCCCCGCCTTGTTGCGCACTTGCATACAGAGGATGGACTCAGTCTTGTAGCCGGTCTTCTTATCGATTGCCTTGTTGAAACGGACGTCGGAATAGGCATCTTTGATGTTTACCGTCTGGCCCGTGGTGAAGACGTCGCCGGCAATGCCTGAGTTGGCGGGAAAGCGAATCTGCTGCCCTTCGCCAATGCCTTGGGCGACGTTGGACCATAGCTCGTTGGTACGGGAATCATAGATGAAGAGGGTGGAACGGTCGGCATCGAGGATCTCGGTGACGGTCTCCATGATCTTCTCGAGGAGCGGTAGCAATTGGATCTCTGCGGAGATGGCCGTGGTCACCTCCAGCATCTTCTCTTCCTGCAGTCGAACATGGGAGAGTTGTTCATTGACCGTTGCAGTCACCGCACGGCGGAAGGTCAGGAGCACTGCAACAAAGACCCCGACGGCGGCAAGGGCAACCAGGATGATGACCACTTCGTTCATGTGGCAGCCTCGTGTGAGTAAGTTGATTCCACGCACCAGCCTAGCACGGGTGAGCGCACTGGTCCATGGGTTCTGGGTGGGGCTGGACCGCCAGTTGATCCAACATTTAGCGCTTGCACCAGTCTGATCAGATACATATTATCCGGCCCGGACGAAGACGGAGGTATGTGGTGCTTACATTCTGGCGGATTGTCATTGTTGCAGTCATTGGATTCGGCTCTCTCTCTTGTAACGAGTCCACTCAGGAATCTGGGGAAGAGGCGATTGCCGTCTATCCCGGCAAAGCTGATGACTACCTATCGCCCACGTCCCGTGAGTACTTGCTGTGGGGAATGGGCGACTTTGTGCTCGATGAGGAGTGGGCAGAGAAGACCTTGGAAGAGAAGGAAGCCCATGTGGAGGCGGTCAAACTCGAAGGCGGCGAGAGCATTTGCGGCACGGTCGATCGCCTGGTGAGCGCTGGCATTCCCGTCATGGGGCACCTGGGACTCACTCCGCAGTCGATTCACAAGTTTGGTTCCTACCAGGTGCGCGCCACCACGGACGAGGAAGCCGACATTCTACGCAAGGACGCACGGGCCCTGGAGCAAGC
>CALGBT010000289.1 GCA_937884235.1 uncultured Pseudomonadota bacterium | reverse complement strand
GCACCGACAATGCCGGTGAACCGGACATGCCCGAAGACGATTTCCCGTTCTAGGTGGTTGTGGGACCCAAGGCGGTGGGATGCTAGAGGCGGGCTAGAACGCCCGTCTTTTCGTTGAACTGCTCGATCTCTTTGTCCAGCTCGCCGGCAACTGCCAGGCCTCTGTCCCAGTAATCGGCATCGAACCACTGCTGGTTCAACTCCTCAACGGACATGCCCTGCTGCTCGACCCAGGTGAAGTACTTGAGGTTGTGGACCCGGCGTCGCTCCCAATAGGTCAACTCCTGGGTGTGGGCGATGGTCTGCCCCAGCAGTGCCTGCTGGAAGTCAACCGCAGCCTGGACGCTGCCATACTCGCCACGCTCCGCTGTCAAATCGGTCAGTCGCGACCCGTACATCTCAACTGAGTCTGTCAGGATCGTGAAAATGGCGTCGTCTTCATTCAACTCGTAGTACTTCGCCATCTTGATTGCCGAGAGGATATTGCAGATCCCGGAGATGCCCATGAGATGAAGATTCTCAATGGTCTGCAGCGGGACTCCCGCCTGCTTGAGATGCTCCTGACCGGCCGGCTCATTGAACAGGCGCAGCAAACGCATGGTATCTTCGTCGTCGATGCCCACCAGCAGGTCAGTGTTGCGAACGTTGTGGATCCACGGGATATGCTTGTCGCCGATGCCCTCGATGCGGTGCCCGCCAAAGCCGTTGTAAAGCATGGTCGGGCATTGCAGTGCTTCTGACGCGCAAACCTTCGATGTCGGATAGACCTTCTTCAGGTAGTCGCCGCAAGCAATGGTCCCGGCGGAACCGGTGGAAAGGGCAACACCGGCGAATCGCTGCCGGCTGCCCAGCTCGGCCCGCAGCACTTCTTCCATGGCGGCCCCGGTTACCTCGTAGTGCCACATCGGGTTAGGGAACTCTGCGAACTGGTTGAGAATCACCACATCGTCGCCGCGGGTATTGTGAAGCTCCCAACATTTGTCGTAGATCTCCTTGACGTTGGATTCACAACCTGGTGTGGCGATCACTTCGGCCCCAATCTCCGCCAGCCATTCGAACCGCTCCCGACTCATCTCCTCGGGCAGAATGGCAATGCACTCAGCACCCAGGAGATAGGAGTTGAAAGCACCACCCCGGCAGTAGTTGCCAGTAGAGGGCCAGACCGCTTTCTGGGTCGTGGGATCGAATTCACCGCGCACCATCCGTGAAACCAACGGGCCGAAAGTGGCCCCAACTTTGTGCGCCCCAGTGGGAAACAGCTTGCCCACCAACGCAAATATGCGGGCCTTCACTCCCGTCAGAGAGGAGGGCAGTTCGAGGTAGTTGACCCCCCCGAAGCCGCCGCTGGACGGGTCATTCTTCCAGGTGATGCGGAAGAGATTAAGCGGGTCAAGATCCCACAGACCAATGCCCGTCAATTTCTCGCGGATCTTGGCCGGAATCTTCTCGGGATGCTTCATCTGATCGTAAGTAGGAATGACAATGTTCCTTTCCTGGATGCGCTTGATCGTGTTCTCTAGTGCCTGCTGTTTCATCTCTCTGGCCTCCAACGTTTCTGCGTCTGTGCAGAGCGAACCTGACTACCACAGCAAAGGTCGAAAGTCCAATGATTTGAAGTCTTCATGCGGCCCGGGAGATTTTGGCTTGACTCTCTTCAACCCCCTCCCTATGATGCCCCCTGACATAGGCGAAGAGGGAACAAATGACCAAGTCTGAACTCATCGATAAATTTTCCCGTGATGCCGATATCAGTCGTCAGCGAGCAGCACTTCTCGTTGACGCCTTCTTCGAGTCATTGACCGAATCCCTGGGTGATGGCGGCAGGGTGGAACTGCGTACTTTCGGCAACTTTTCGGTGCGCGACTATGAACCCTACGTTGGGCGTAATCCCAAGAGCGGCGATAGCGTCTACGTTCCGGCCAAGCGCCTCCCCTACTTCAAGCCGTCAAGTCAACTCCGTGACAAACTCGCGGGCAAGTAGGCTCCCCGGAACCGTCACGTGAGTGGCCCCCAGCAACCTGCTGTCGCTAGATTCTGGACCGCCGATGCGGGGCAGGCGAGGTGCCTTCTCTGTCCCCATGAATGCCTCCTCGACGAAGGACAAACCGGGCTTTGCAACGTCCGCAAGGTGGAGGACGGCCAACTCCGAAGCCTCGTCTACGGGCACCCTGTTGGCGGGGCTGTTGACCCCATTGAGAAGAAACCCCTCTTTCATTTTCGCCCCGCCAGTGCCACCTACTCCTACGCCACAGTAGGCTGCAATCTGGCCTGCACCTTTTGCCAGAACTACACTCTTTCCCAGGTGCAGGGCAGTGTGGCCCAGGATTCATACGTGCCGGCTGAGACCCTCGTCGAGGATGCCATCAAGGCCGGGTGCCGCACTCTTGCCCATACCTACTCTGAGCCGACGATCTTCCTGGAGTACGCCCTTGACGTGGCTCGTGCCGGCAATGCCCGAGGACTTGACAGTGTGTTCGTCACCAATGGCTTCATTGGTGACGCCGCACGGGAAGAAGTGGCTGCGACCATCAGCGCCGCCAATATCGATCTCAAGGCCTTCTCGGACCTTACATACCGAACCGTTTGCCGCGGTCGTCTGCAGCCCGTACTCGATTCCATAGTCTCTCTGGTGGCGGCGGGAGTCTGGGTAGAAGTAACCACTCTGGTCGTCCCCGGTCTCAACGATAGCCCCGCAGAGTTGGGAGACATTGCTCGCTTTCTTGCCTCAGTTTCCCCCGCGATTCCATGGCATGTCAGTCGATTCCACCCCAGCTTCCACATGACCGACCGTGGGGTTACCCCTGCGGCAACCCTGGCGGCCGCACGCACTGCCGGAGCCGAGGCCGGCTTGCAGTTTGTCTATATTGGCAATCTGCCCGGTGCAAATGGCGAAGATACCATCTGCCCCAGCTGCCAGAACGTTGTTGTTCGGCGGCACCACTTCACGGTAGTTGAGAATCTCCTCAACAAGGGCAGCTGTCACTTCTGCGGTCATCAGTTGGCCGGCGTCTGGTAAGGCTCGCCGCTTCTCTCCCAAACCCGTGGCTGATTTTTGACAGCCGGCCCCCTCCCGATAGCATAGATGACGCCCTCAACCGGGCTCTGGAGAAGAATGTCCCGTGGTCGAAAGTCAATCGCCATCATGGTGGCGTTGCTGGCACTGATTCCTTGTCTGACGAACGCCGTCTGGTACAAGGAGAATCTCGCGTACGGGATGCGCGATGCCATCCTCCTCTTTCTCTCCTTCGCACCATCAGACCGAGCCTCCCTCTATCTGGCTACCACCGACGGATATGTCTTCTCCTCACACAACGAGGGATTGGCCTGGGAGGAAGCGCGCATCATCGTCAAGGGCAAGTCATTCTGCGGCGCCATTCGCCCAACTGTAGCGCCTAGTGGAGCGCCGTTTTCCGCCGAGGATGTGCTTGAGGGGGCCCGCTCTGCCAACGGGGCATCCTTCGATGTAGAGGACATGTTGCTCTTCGATTATGGGGAAATGAAGGGTGAATTCGATGTGTTTGAGGCTGGCGTCTACCAGAAATCGTACGACACGGTGAGGCTGCCAGGTTACCCGTCCCCGGGGAACTTCGAAATACGAGACAAGGCTGGGGGACGTAGTGGTGGTGGGCACAACGAGAAGCTTGGCGTTGGCCTCAAGACCGGAGCCCCGCGACTCAAATCTACGCTGCGTTCTCTGGGGCAGCCCTCGGTTGGCTCCAACCTGCAGCAGTTGCTGGTGGAAATGGGAGTTGAACCCACCTGGATCAATCACGTCGCAGTCCATCCGCAGGACGCCTACACGGCCATCGCCGCGACCTCCATGGGAACCTTTCGCACCACCGACGGCGGCATCGGCTGGCTTCCGATCTTTGCCGGCACCGACCGCTGGGAGCGTGACGGACAGCATGTGCGCTATGACCCCCTTGATGCCAACAGAGTCTATCTGGGTACGCAAGCCGGGCTCTTCATTTCGACCAACGGCGGCGACCGCTGGGACCGGGTATCGGGAACCCTGTTGGAGAGCGCCTACGTGACGTGGATCGAACCTCACGTGCACCGGGATGGGTCGGTCTGGCTCTATGTTGGCACTTCCATCGGTGCCTTCCTGAGTCGGGATGGAGGCCTTTCCTGGCGCTGGGTCTTCTACGAAACCCTGCCCGACGCAAACTGGATTTCCTCCGTGGCCATGGACAACTCTAATCCCGACCACGCATTGCTCTCCACCTACGATGGCTTGTGGATCACCCGGGACGGCGGGGCCTCCTGGGAGACTTCCGGCGGCCTCATGTTCACTTCCGCATTCGTGCCACGGGTACTCATGGACCCTGCCGACGGACAACATGCCTTCGCCTGCACCGAGAAGAACATCTGGGAGACCCATGATGATGGCAAGACCTGGCAGGTCATCTACATGGACAACAGCGACTGGAAGATTCGCAACATGGAATTGGACCCCTTTGAGCCGGGGACTCTCTGGGTGGTCACTTCAAGCCAGATCCTGCGACTTCGAAACTACCGCCAGACGGTGCCACGCAGCGCCCGGGTGGAGACCTTCCGCCAGGCGATGCAAGGGGAACCGGCAGAGACTGTGGCAATGCAGGCGGCTCTGGACAATTTGCACATCGGCCCCGGGGAACAATCCCGCTATCGCGCACGAGTGGCATGGAGCGCTGCACTTCCGGAGGTGCGTGTAGTCGGCGGCTACATGTCGGTGTCAGGAGATGCGTTTCTGGACCTGGTTTCCCTGGTGAATGCCCCGGGAAACAGCTATCCACATGTGCTCGTACGTTCCTCGGACGGTACTATGGGGTATGGCGGCGTGATGCTCTTCTGGGACCTCACCGGGTTGGTCTTCGATTTTGACGAGCTAAATGTCGGCCGCGTCTTTGCCGACTCGCTGGGCACCATGTACAACCTCAAGTTTGAGCTTGCTCGGTACTACAACGAACGCATCAGGCTGCTCTACAGGCTTATTGTCGACCCGCCCGAAGACCAGATGGCATATCTGGACGCCTCATTGCGATACCGGGAGCTCACGGAACATCTCGATGCCCTCACTGGAGGGCTCTACCAGGACCAGATTGCGCAGCTTGAACAGGGAGGAGCCACATGGCTGGACGGACAATACTGATAACTGTTGCCGCGTTATTGCTCATCGCCACGCCCGTTTTCGGAGCAGAGAAACAGGTGGAGTTGGACAGACTCAAACTGGAGCCCAGTTGCCCGGAAGTGCAAAAAGAGGCGCTGGCCTATTTCAACATCAATAAGGCACGGGTCAACTCCTTTCGCCGGGGGGCTTCGCTCAAGGCCTTGATGCCGGTTGTTGAGGTTTCTGGGGGATACGTCGATTCCGATCTTGGCGAAAGTACGTGGGACTTCTTTATGAACCCCGACGAGAGGTGGTTGAACAAGTCGGCCGGCGGCACGGCCTGGGACGCCCGGGGCAAGCTGGCCTGGAATCTCCCCCAGCTCGTCTTCAATGCCGAGGTGCTGGACGTGGCCTCCCTGGCCGGTCTGGTCCAGAGCGTGTTGAAGGAGGTGACGCGTCTCTACTACATGCGGCGACGCCTGCAGTTGGACCTGATTCTGAATCCGCCGGCGGACGAGGCGACGCGCCTCACCAAGGAGCTGCGTCTCGAGGAACTCACCGCCCTGCTTGATGCAATGACGGGCGGCTTCTACCAGCAGGAACTAGTTAAACGGGGTCTGGTCGAGCGGGCAGTTGATGTCAACTCGGCTGACCCGCTCTTCCAATAGTCGGCAACGGAGGCCGCACCATGGCAAAACGGATCATCACCGGGCTGATTCTCGCCCCCATCGTCCTCTCATTGGCCTGGTTCCTCCCGGATACCGCTGGGGTTGGCCTCATCGTGGCAGCTGCGTTTGCCGCCGCCCACGAGTACATGAATTTCTTCTCCATCCGCCAGAACCGGACCCTCTTCTGGGCCGGCGTCTTCTGGATCGTGGCCGGACCGGTGCTGGCCCGATTCGGCGGCCTCTATCTACTGGGCTACCTGATGGCCAGTCCCTTGTATGCAATGGGGCTCTTCCTGCTGGTACCCGACCGCATCCCTCACGCCACCAGCGAAATGCCGGTGCTGGGGCTCGGTGTGCTCTATATCGGCCTGCTCATGGCCACTATCGTACTCCTGGCCACTGGTCCCATGGGCAATAGCGGTCTGCTGCTGCTCTTTGCCGTGGTTTGGCTTGGCGACAGTGCCGCCTACTTCGGCGGGAAGTCGCTGGGCAAGCACAAGCTCTATCCCCGGGCCAGTCCCAAAAAGACCCTCGAAGGCAGCTTCTTCGGGCTCTTGGGCAGCGTCGGCGGAGCCTTTCTCATTGATGCGCTCTTTGGCACGCCCCTCTCCCCGCTGTTGCTGGTGCTGGTAGGGGTTGGCGGTGGTGTTGCAGAGCAGATGGGAGACCTTTGTGAATCAATTCTCAAGCGCAGTGCAGGCGTCAAGGACTCGGGCAAATTGCTGCCCGGCCACGGTGGCATGCTCGATCGTATTGACGGATTGCTCTTTGCCGCGCCAATCGTCTACGGAATCTTCCTCTACGGCTCGATGGGGGCATAGTATGCTGGAATCACGCTTGCCAGGGTTGCACCGGCTGGGCTCTCAGGAGCGGCTCAGCCGACTGGTGGAAGCAGGCTGGTTGCAGCCAGAGGAGGTGGCCCTCTTCGGTCTGGAGTGCCCAGGGACAACCCTGGAGAATCTCTCTGAGAACGTCATCGGTCGAATTGATCTGCCGGTGGGAGTGGCCACCAACGTAGTCGTCAACGGCGTGCCTCGATTGGTCCCCATGGCCATCGAGGAGCCGTCGGTGGTGGCTGCCTGCAGCAATGCCGCCCGTTTGGCTCTGGCCGGTGGTGGCGTGCGGGCCGTGGCTGGGGAACGGCTCATCGCCGCGCAGGTTCTGGTTGCCACCGACTGGGATGAGCCATTGGTGCGCCAGTTTCTGGCAGGCATGGAGCCCTCGTTCATCGCGGCCTCAAACGCTCAGCACCCTCGGCTCACCGCGGCCGGCGGTGGCTTGCGGTCAGTCAAGTACTCGGCCCTCTCCAATTCGCCGCAGCCCCTGGGCGTCTTTGAATTGCTATGCCACCCCGGCGATGCCATGGGGGCCAACGCGGTCAACGATTTTGCCGAGCATTTTGCCGCCACCCTGGGTAGCGGCTTCCCCGGTCAGGTGCAGGGCGCCATCGTCTCGAATCACGCCCCGGGGCGGCCTGCCACCGCCACGGTTCGCATTCCGGTTAGCAATCTTGGCAGCCAATCTTACGCCGGGGCGGCCGTGGCAGAACGTATTGAAACCCTGTCGCACTGGGCGCAGGTCGATGTGATGCGGCGTGCCACCCATGTCAAAGGCATCCTCAACGGCCTGCTGGCGGTGGCCAACACGCTCTACCAGGACACGCGTGCCCTGGCCTCGACGCTGTGGAGCCACCTCGCCCATGAAGGAGGCACTCCGGTGGTGACGTGGCAATGCGAAGACGAGACCCTGGTGGGGCGGTTTTCGGGCCCCCTGGTCTGCGGCACAGTTGGCGGCACCGGACCGGCCATGCCCCTCACGGCCATCTTCTACCGATGGCTGGGAGTGCATTCGGCTGCGGATCTAGAGGAGGTCCTGGCGGCCGTGGGCCTGCTGCAGAATCTGGCCGCACTGCGGGCCATTGTAACGGAAGGAATCCAGCGCGGGCACATGCGATTGCATGCTCGCAAGAGCGAGGAAGCAAATGGGTAGTCGGCAAACAGCGATTGGCCAGGCGTGTGGAAAGGCCATATTGATTGGCGAACACTTTGTCGTCTTTGGTGGAACTGCCCTTGCGTTTCCAGTTCTGGCAGCGCGGCTGCAGGTTACCCTGAAGGCGTCTGAGCGGGCCCGCAATAGAGTCTGGCTGGAGGCGGACCACGAGGACTCTAGGCGGCTCCTTGAAGCCTGCCGCAGAGGGCTCAAGGAAATCACCGGGGGCCGTCGCTATCGTCTCGACTTGAGCGTCGCCGGCAATCTTGATGCCGGGGCCGGTCTGGGCGCCAGCGCAGCCTTCAGTGTCGCCTTCGCCAGGGCCTTCCTGGCCTTGGACGGGCGGGAGGACGAGGATCTTGTGGCCCAGACTGCATTTGAGATGGAGCGGGCCTTCCACGGCCATCCCTCAGGAATTGATTCCACCACGGTGGCGTTTGAGGTTCCCTGCTATCTGAAGACTGGGGAGCGCTTCGTCAACGGTGCCGAGGTGGGGGCCAGCGCGGGATTCCTCGAGATCGCCCCGGGAGCGGTCTTTCTCCTTGCCGATACGGGTGAGCGGAGGAGGACTTCGGAGGCTGTTTCCACTATCAAGGCCTTCGCCGAAACCGTGCGTGGCGGCAAGATCATCAGCAAGCTGGTG
>CALGBT010000288.1 GCA_937884235.1 uncultured Pseudomonadota bacterium | reverse complement strand
CAGATGACGGGTTCGCCGACACAGATGCCGTTGTCGCATTCGTCCATGGCGGTTGCCGCATTGCCATCATCGCAGGGGGTTCCCCACAGCTCCTGGTGGTCGACTCCGGTGCCGGCATCGCACAGGTCTTCAGTACAATCGTTGCCATCGTCCAAAATGGGCGCTCCCGGGCCCACCGGCCCGGCCCCGTCCCCGTCGCAAAGGTAGCAAAGCGCACCCTCCTGGTAGTAGTTCCCCGGGGGACAGACCTGGGCACCGCCCAAACATACTCCCGAGCCGTTGCAGGTATCGTTGACGGTGTTGGAGTTGCCGTCGCTGCAAGGTGCGAAGTTGAAGGAGTGGACAACGCCCTGAGCGAGGTCGCAGCCGTCGTCCGTGCACGGGTTACCATCACTGATCTTGATGCCATTGTCGTCGAGGTCAGTGCCTTCGTCGATGCAAAGATAACAAGCATAATCGTCGTTGGAGAGCCAGGTTCCGGCAGTGCAGATAACCGGTTCCCCGACGCAGAGGCCACCCTGGCACTCGTCCATCCCGGTCTCGGGGTCGCCGTCATCGCACAGCGGACCCCAGAGTTTGTGGTGGTAAACTCCGTCGCCCGGGTCGCAAATGTCTTCTGTGCATTCGTTGCCGTCGTCGGGGATCACCTCGCCGGGCCCTGTTGGTCCAGTGCCATCGCCATTGCAGAGGAAGCAAAGAGCGTCCTCCAGATAGTAGTTGCCCTTGGGGCAGACGATTGCTAGGCCAGCGCAGATGCCTTCAGCGCATTTGTCATTGGTGGTATTCGCGTCGCCATCATCGCAAGCATGGCTGTTGGGCTCGTTGACCGCTCCCTTGTCGGGATGACAGCCGTCATTGGTACACGGGTTGCCATCGTCAATGGTCGCTCCGCCGGCGGCCGCTCCGGTACCCAGCGCGTTGCAGAGGTAGCAGGCATTGCCAACGATGTAGTAGCTGTCAGGATCGCAGATGATGGGCTCACCGACGCAATTCCCCCCGGAGCAGATGTCCCCGGCCGTTTCCGCGTTGCCGTCGTCGCAGAGGGCCTCGTTGGCGATCTGCACGACGCCGTTCTGGAGATCGCACGAACCATCGGTGCAGGGATTGTCGTCGTCGAGGGACTGCCCGGCATCGACAGTGCCGGTTCCCGCCGCGTTACATAGCGCACAAAGTCCGTTCTGGAGCAAGTACTCGCCCTTGGCGCAAGCGATCACGGTGCCACTGCAGATGCCCAATGCGCAGGCGTCGTTGACCGTATCCGGATCGCCGTCGTCACAGGGCGACGAATTGTCCTGGTTAAGGAGTCCTTCATCCTCGTGGCAGAGATCGTCGGTGCAGGGATTGCCATCGTCAATGGTCTTGCCCTCACCCTCGATGGTCAGCCCGGAATCGGCACATTCCCAGCAGAGCCCGCCATCTTCAAACCAGGCCCCGGGAGCGCAGACCAGAGGAACGCCCACGCATGCGCCATCGAGACAGACATCGTCCACGGTGTTGGGATTGCCGTCATTGCAGGCGCTGGTGTTATTGACATGAGCCAGTCCGCTGTCCGACGAGCAGAGGTCGTCAGTGCAGACATTGCCGTCGGAGATGGGTACACCCTGCCCACCGCTTCCTGCTTCGTTGCACATCAGGCAATTCCCCTCGTGCTTGAAGTATTCCCCGGGAGTGCAGGCCAGTGGCTGGCCGGCACAAATGGTATTGGCGCAGGTGTCATCGAAGGTGTCGGGGTCGCCGTCATCGCAGGGGTCAGTGTTGGGCAGGTGCTTGAGCCCCGCCTGAGGAGTGCAACTGTCGTCGGTACAAGGGTTGCCATCGTCAATGGGCTGGGGCTGGCTGGAGGGGCCACTGCCATCTGGCGCACAGAGGTAGCAGTTGCCCTCTTGGGAGTAGAAGGCCCCGGGGTCGCAAAGCGGGTCGTTGCCGACGCAGTTCCCTTCGACACAGGCATCCCCCCACGTTGCCGGATTGCCGTCATCACAGGTCGCCGAGTTGTTGGTTCGGACGATACCCAGGGCAAGGTCGCAGACTTCATCGGTGCAGGGATTCTGGTCGTCCAACGGCGCTGGCGCTCCCACGAAACCATTGCCTTCGGAGTTGCACTGATAGCAGAGGTCTTCCTTGGTCAGGGCATAGCCGTTGGGCTTGCAGCTCTCCGGCACTTCCTGAGTCTCACCAGAGACGTCACTTGTCTGGAAGCCGTCCGCTACTTCGCTGATATCGGACTCTTCGCCGGTGGTAGCTTCGCTGCCACATGCGACGAGCAGGAGCAGCGACGAAATGATAGCAATGTGTGTGCGCATAGGTGTCCCCCACGTTCTTTTGCAAGCATATTGTAAGGTGAATCCTCGGGGATGCCAAAAGAGGTACCAGTCAGGCTCTATACGCAGTCGGGAATCGGGGTATGGGTGCACACGCCGGAGGATGGTGCACAGGAGTCGGTAGTGCATGGGTCATCGTCGTTGCATTCACCAAAGACCACTTTGTCAAAGTGCTTGCATTGGTTGTTGAGACCACAGACGTCCTGCGTGCACTTGTGGGTGACGAAGTCGTCAGGGATGGTTTGGGGGCAAGGGATAACCTCGGCGGTGTTCAGGTTGATGCAGTCCCGGCAGTCGTCGTTCCCCTGGCAGCAATCGGGGGGCTCAATCTGCGCCACGTTGCAGCAGCCAGCCTCGGTGCAGGCCCAGTAGCCACAGTTCCCCAGTGACGTGCCGCCACACACCTCGTCCAGGGCATCACCCGCAGCGCAGGCTCCGTAGGCGCAATCACACTGGCCGCCGTTGCACAAGTAGAGGGCGGGACAGGTACCGCACTCCAGGAAGCAGCCGTCAGAACCACATTCCCGACCCTCGCAGTCGGGCACACATTCACACTTGTCGACCTCGCATTGGAACTGGGCTTTGCACTCTCCACACTCTCCCCCGCACCCATTATCGCCACACTCCTTGCCGGCACAGGACGGTTCGCAGAAGCAGAGTCCTTCCTGGCAGGTCTCCTGAGCACCGGTGCAGGGCCCACACCAGCCGCCACAGCCATCTCCGCCGCAGCTGTTGTCGGCGCACGCAGGCTGGCAGATATCCGACTCCAAGTCCCCGCCCCCGGCGGGTGTCTCCTCCCCCGCTACATCGTGCGGGGGGGGCGTCGGCAACTCGGCGGCGCTGTCCTCGACCAGGTATCTGTAGTCTGGGGACTCCTTGTCGCCCTTGTTGCTGCAAGCGAGGGGAAGCAGGACCGCGAGAAGCGAGGCAATCAGTACCCGGTGCATGAGACCTCCTGAGGTTTCCTCCGCCTATGTTACCGGTCCCGGCGGGCAGGTCAACGATTGTGGCCATATAAAAAGCCGTTGCACCCATCTGCCTGACGCGCTAAACTGCGTCTGATTTTTGACACGAAATCAGCTTTCTTCCGGAGGCTCCATGAGGAATTTGTGGCCCGTTCTTCTCGTTGCAGTGTTGGTCTTGGGGGTCTCTTGCACCACCTCCTTCAGGCAGTTGCAAACAAGCTATGTCCCTCATGATGAGTCCCGGCCAGTCCAGGTCTACCCCCGCCTCAAGGGTACCGCTTGTGAGTGGAAGCTGTTCGGCATGCTCGGAGTAGGCGGGGACCGCAGCACCAATGCTGCCATCTCGGCAATGACTCGCGGTAGTGCGAAGATCGACAATCTCTTTGGCATTCAGATAGAGGAATCCAGCAACTTCTACCTTCTTGTCTCCAAGGCGTGTACCAACGTCTCGGCCTATCCGGTGGTCTACAAGGATGCCAATCCCAAGCGACAGCTCTTCGAGCCCAATATGATGGCAGGTCGTCTGGTGAAGCAGCCTGCCTCTCCAGGCGGCAGTGCCCCCGCACCTGCCGCAGTTCCCACCGAGACCAGACCGACACAGCCATACAGCCCGCCAACGGCGCCACCGGCAGCTCCTCGGGAGTTGTTGCCAACCAAGAAAGAGTGCGAGGGGAAATGCACTGATTTCGCCAAGCTCTGGAGCGGTTCTGATGCAATTCGCTCCACCATCCGGGGCCAATGCGTGAAGAAGTGCCTCGTCCCTGAGAACGGTGCCTATCGGGATTGCATCGACGGTGCGTCGAAGATCGACGACATCGCCAAATGCAACGGCATGTAGGTTCCGCTTTTCAACATTCCTCTTCTCGTAAGTGACCAGGCCCCATGTCCGCACCGCCCCGCATAACCCTTCGCCTGACACCAGACAAGGCCATCCTCTGGGAGCAGCACATCCTGGAAAGCCTGCCCCCGGAGGCGACGCACCATCGCCTGGTCCGTCGTTCAATCGATGCCCGCCACGGTCGAGTGCACTTGCAGTACACTGTGGAGTACTCGTGCGGTAACGCTCTGCCGCTCCTCGCTGCCCCACCGCCGCCACCAGTCAGGGCCAAAGGGCACCGCGCAGTTGTTGTCGGTGCAGGCCCCGCCGGACTCATGGCGGCATATGCGCTGGTGCACGCAGGCGTCACCCCGATTGTG
>CALGBT010000287.1 GCA_937884235.1 uncultured Pseudomonadota bacterium | reverse complement strand
CCGACACCTGCGATTCCCTCGCCGGTTGCTGGTACGAAACCGACGACGCTGCTTGCGACGACGGCAACGTTTGCACGGTGAACACCTGCGTCATCGGAGTTGGATGCGATACCGCCAGTCTGGCCAACGGCACAGCCTGCGACGACAACGACGCCACCACCTACGACGACCAGTGTGTCTCCGGTGTGTGTACCGGCGTCCCCACGGGCACGGGCTGCTGTGATGCGGGCCTCACCTTTGGCGATTCCATTGCCCTTATTGATGCGGCCTTGTCCGGCACGGAAGGGGTGGGAATCGACCTCGGTGCAACCATTGTTGGCAGCATCAACGACGTAATCGTCGACTTTGTCATGCCTCAATTGAAGACCCAGGGCACGTTGCTTGGCGACTTCTTGAACGAATCCACCGGCACCTTCGATCTGCCTCTCTACTTTGGTGCCCTTGACCCGTCTGCCGGTGCCTGCGACCCAACGTTGGCGACGTGCGACTTCAGGGTCCACGAAGACAACTTCCAGGTCGATACGTGCGGTCCGCTGCACGCCCTGTCAGCGACGGTAACGGGCAACACGCTCCACGCCGAGTCGACCCTGGAAGAGACGGTCGTGAGCATTCTGGGAGTCTTCGTTGCGCTGCCGCTTGAGGACGTCGTCCTCGACGGCACGCTCTCTGGAGCCCCGGGTGCTTGGACCGGCTTTGCCGGGACCTTCCAGGCTCGAATCCCACTGAGTGCCATTGAAGCCACTCTGGACCTGATTCCCGACGCCTATCTCCAGGAAATCGGCGCTACCTTGGGTGGCTTGTCGGCCGCCTCCATGAGAGAGCTGCTCATGACTGCCGTCTCCAACGCCGCTAACGGCGAAGGGACGGTTCTGGCTGTATTCGACGTCAGCGCTGGAGACTCCGTCATCAGCGATTGCACTTCCCACTGTGGCAGTGTTGCTGACTGTGACGATGGCTTCGCCTGCACCACCGACCACTGTGATTCGCTGGCCGGTTGCTGGTACGAAACCGACGACGCTTCTTGCGACGACGGCAACGTATGCACAGTGAACACCTGCGACGCCGAGCTGGGTTGCCAGACAGCCAATGTGGCCAACGGCACTCTGTGCAACGACAGCGACGCAAACACCTACGACGACCAGTGCGTCTCCGGTGTGTGTACCGGCGTGCCCACGGGCACGGGCTGCTGTGATGCGGGCCTCACCTTTGGCGATTCCATTGCCCTTATTGATGCGGCCTTGTCCGGCACGGAAGGGGTGGGAATCGACCTCGGTGCAACCATTGTTGGCAGCATCAACGACGTAATCGTCGACTTTGTCATGCCTCAATTGAAGACCCAGGGCACGTTGCTTGGCGACTTCTTGAACGAATCCACCGGCACCTTCGATCTGCCTCTCTACTTTGGTGCCCTTGACCCGTCTGCCGGTGCCTGCGACCCAACGTTGGCGACGTGCGACTTCAGGGTCCACGAAGACAACTTCCAGGTCGATACGTGCGGTCCGCTGCACGCCCTGTCAGCGACGGTAACGGGCAACACGCTCCACGCCGAGTCGACCCTGGAAGAGACGGTCGTGAGCATTCTGGGAGTCTTCGTTGCGCTGCCGCTTGAGGACGTCGTCCTCGACGGCACGCTCTCTGGAGCCCCGGGTGCTTGGACCGGCTTTGCCGGGACCTTCCAGGCTCGAATCCCACTGAGTGCCATTGAAGCCACTCTGGACCTGATTCCCGACGCCTATCTCCAGGAAATCGGCGCTACCTTGGGTGGCTTGTCGGCCGCCTCCATGAGAGAGCTGCTCATGACTGCCGTCTCCAACGCCGCTAACGGCGAAGGGACGGTTCTGGCAGTGTTCGACGTCAGCGCTGGAGACTCCGTCATCAGCGATTGCACTTCCCACTGTGGGAACGCCGCCGACTGCGACGATGGCTTCGCCTGCACTACCGACACCTGCGATTCTCTGGCCGGTTGCTGGTACGAAGTCGACGATGCTGCTTGCGACGACGGCAATGTCTGCACGGTGAATACCTGCGCCATCGGAGTCGGTTGTGAATCCACCAATGTCGCCGACGGAACCGTTTGCGATGACGGCTTCGCTTACACCAACAACGACCAGTGCGTATCAGGCGAGTGCCTGGGTGTTGCAGACGATTGCTGCACCAATGTGAATCTCTCCAGCGCTCTGGCCCTGTCGGACCTTTACGTTGGCAATGCGGCCATCCAGGGAGAGGGTCTTGACCTCGACCTGGATCCGATGACCTGCCTGCCCGGAACCCTCGGCGTCGACTGCTTCGATGGAGTCGAGAACGAGATCTCCGAGCTTCAGGCCTTGGTCGAACCGATGCTTCGAGCCGGCCTCCTCCCGTACTTCCAGCAGACCGGGAATATCCTCCTGGGGCTGGAGAATTACACGGCAGAAGGGGTGATGTTCGACATGCCCTTCTACTTCGGCAAGAAGGACCCCAACAACGCGGGTTGCGACACCACGACGCAGACGTGCACATACTACGTCGCCGAGGCCCACTTCGATGGTCAGTGCCTTCCGCTCTACGGATTCGACAATGCCCTCCTGAGTGGCGGCATCCTGACTGCCGGCGGTCCTGGTACCGATATGTTCCTGGACGCCTGGTGGGGCTCTGTGCACGTTCAGTTGGACCTGTACGACGTGCAGTTGTGGGGCGCAGTCACTGGAGACTTTGAGGCAATGGACGGACTCCTCGGATTCGCGCTGTCTCGCCAGGGTCTCAAGAACCTTCTCGACCTGGTAGACCCTGTCGACATACCGGCAGGCTACACCAAGGCCATGATCGACGGTTGGATCGACATGTTGCCGGCTGAGTACGATACCGACGGCGACGGGATTGGCGATGCCATCTCCTTCGGCCTGAAGATCGATGGTTTGGCAGCGACGATCCTGGGTTGTGGGGACAATTGCTCCGTGGACGCCGATTGTGACGACAGCAACGTCTGCACGATCGATGAGTGCTCCAACATCGGTGGTTGCATCTACACCAACGTTGCCAGCGGCACGGTTTGCGATGACGGCAGCGTCCTCACCGAGGGCGATGTATGCACCGACGGTGTTTGCAGCGGAGTTATCCCCGCATGCGATCCCGTTCTCGACCTCTCCAGCGGCGTGATTGTAAGCGACGGATGGATTGGAGTCAGTGGACAGTTGGGAGAAGGACTCAACGTCGATGGCGACTTCTCGACTTGCAGCCCGGACGGAGATTGCGACCTTACCTACGGCATCGACAACTACGCGGCCCTGGTTTCCGGGATCTTCACTCAGAGCTTCATCGAGCAGTACGTGTGGCCGCAGATTACTGACGGTACCCTCATGGTGGATCTGGAGAACATGAGGACGGACGGTGTTCCGTTCTCCCTGCCAGCCTACTATGCCACTGTGGATCCCAACAACGCCGGGTGTGATTTCCACACTCAGTCGTGTGACTTTGTGGTCCCGCAGTACAACTTCGACAACCTGTGCCAGGCGATTTACGGCTTCGACAACGCGGTGGTTTCCGGGAGCTGGCTCTTCGCAGGCGGTCCGGATACCGACTGGACAGTAGACACCTACCTGGGTGGTCAACCCGTGGTGTTCACCCTGCACAATGTCCAGTTGGCCGTCGAGTTCACCGAAGTCAACGGGGTCTTCACTTACTCTGGTGTCGCCGGCGCTGCCATCAAGCGGTCCGTGCTGCTCGCGGCCCTCGATCTTTGGGATCTGAGTTCCTACACCCCGTACTCCAATACGCAGCTTCGGAACATCTTCGAGACTATCTTCGATGCTCCTGACATCGATACCGACGGCGACGGCATCAACGACGCCATCTCCATCGGTATTCACATCAGCGGCTCGTCGGCAGCGATCAACGATGTCCCGACTCTGTGCTCCGTTGATGCGGACTGTGACGATGGGAACCCCTGCACGGTCAGCACCTGCACCGATTCCGCCGGTTGCCAGACGGTGTTTGTCACCGGTCCTTGCGACGACGGCGACGCGGCCACGGTGAACGACACCTGCACCAGCGGGATCTGCCTGGGTCAGTACGAAGATTGTACCCCCTTCGTCAACTACACCGATGTTCAGTTGATGACGGAAGCCCAGGTGAACCCCGTGGACTCTGGAATCAACGGATTCCCCAGAGCTTTGGACGTGGACGGCGACCCGGCAACCTGTTCGGTAAACGATCCGCCGACTACAGTCTGCAATGACGGTTTGGACAACCAGGCCGCCACGGTGGCATCCATCGTGAATCCGGTCATCGAGGACTTCATTCTCAACGGTTGGCTTGGGGTCATGCTTGACTTTGGTCAGTTCGAACAGCAGGACACAGAGTTCTCGCTGTACATCTACCAGGGTGAGCCTTCTCCCAACGATCCCAACTGCGATATCACGACGCAGCAGTGCGAGTATGTGGTTGGCTACTACAACTTCGACGGCAACTGTTCACCGCTATACTCTTTGGACAACGCCATGATTTCGGGAAGCGAGCTCACCGCTGGCGGCCCGGGCTACAGCGTGACCATCCAGAGCAGCTACCAGGGTACGCCGATGAACGTGACGGTTTACGACGTTCAGGTCGCTGCCACAGTTGTTTACTCTGACAAAGTGAACTCCGTGGACGGTGTGTTCGGCGCGGCGATTCGCAAGGCCGACATCCAGGCCCTCATCGACCTCGTGGACGACAGCCAGCTTCAGGGCTATTCGAGAGCCTTTGTCCAGGGTCTCATCGACAACTTGATGATTCCCGACATCGACACCGATGGCGATGGGGTTGCCGACGCTGTTTCTCTGGCCATCACAGGCCATACGGGCAAGGTCACGGCGGGTGCCACAAGCTCCCCCTGCACCACCGATGCCGAGTGTGACGATGGCAACGCCTGCACCTCGGACACCTGCAGCACCGATGTCGGATGCGTTCACAGCGACCTGAGCACCGGACTTTGCGACGACGGCCTCCCGCATACCATCAACGATCACTGCATCTTGGGGGAATGCGAGGGCAGCGTGGACTCGTGCCAGCCTTTCAATGCACTGGACAATGTCCTTCGGATTCGCACGATTGCGCTGGGACAGCCGGATGACGCCACCATGGCGCTCAATGTGGACGGCATGGACGACACCTGCGCTCCCTTTGATACCACCTTGTCCAACAACCTCTCGTGCGCTGTCTCGGGTGGTGTGGACAACCAGGTCTCTCAGTTGAGTGCGGTGGTCGGTACGTTGGCGCAAGATGCTCTCAATGATGGATGGTACAACCTCCTCCTGGACTTCTCTCGATTCCAGACCGAAGGGGTTCCGTTCCTCATGCCGTTCCTGCTGGCGAACCTGGACCGCAACGACGCTACCTGCGATGTATACACGCAGACCTGCGATTACATCGTGTCACCCTACAACTTCGACACGGATTGCAATCCCGTTGGGGGCATCCCCAATGCTGTAATCCTGGGCAACCAGCTCACCGCCGGTGGTGTTGGCAACGACATCACGGTGAGAGCCTTTGTTGGAGGCAGCTACGTCGAGACTGTGCTGTACAACGTGGCTGTGGAGGCGACGGTGGTCCATGGCTCCCCGGTGACCTACTCCGAGGGCCTCATTGGCCTCGCCATTCGACTGGCGGATATCCGGTCCATCCTCGGCATGATTGACGACCCGACCCTCGCCGGTCTGGGTGTCACTCGAAGCTATCTGGAGACCCTTATTGACAGCCTCTTGATTCCCGACATCGATACCGACGGTGATAGCGTCCCCGACGCCGTGTCGGCGGTGTTCGAGTTTGGTTCAGGGAACGTCGGGACGCTAGCCATCGCCGAATACTGTGCGCCCGGCATCTCGTGTGACGACGGCAATCCGTGCACGAGCGATCACTGCAACGACGAGTGGGGATGCCGACACATGTTTGTGGCTGACGGCACGGCCTGTGACGACGGAGACGCTGGCACAAACGGCGATGCTTGCTACAGTGGTGTGTGCCAGGGTGTGGTTCCCAGTTGCAATCCGCAGGTTGAGTTCGGAAACATCCTGCGAGCCAACGAGCTCACCGTGCTGACGCCGACCCTGGGGGACACCGAGGGACTCAACATCGACGGTTTGGCCGGCACCTGCTCACCGTTTGCCGGAGGCGACTGCGTCCAGGTGAACGGCAACGACAACGCCGCTGGTGCCCTTGAGGCCTTCATGAACAGCATCCTGACACCGGAAATTTCGAACAACTACGTCACCATCCTTGCGGACACTAAGGACCTCGTGGTGGGTGGCGAGGTGTTCGACCTCAGACTCTATCTGGCTGAGAAGGATCCGGCCGACGCAGGTTGTGATCCGGCGGTACAGACTTGCTACTATGACATCCCGAGGTACAACTTCGACGATGCCTGCAACCCCCTGTACCACTTCGACAACGCCACGGCCATTGCGGGCGTCCCCGGAGTCGTCCAGATAGCTGCCGGCGGAGTCGGGTACATGTTGCCCATCCAGGTCAGCCTCGGCGGTGTTCCGACCATCATCGGTCTTTACAATGCCCAGGTTGATGTGATCGCTGCCTACGCGGCTGGAACGGTGAACTACGCTGAGGGTGTCGTGGGTGGTGCTCTGCGTCTGACAGACGTCCAGAACATCCTCGACAACGTCTCTACCTCCAGCCTCTTCGACGCCAACGGCGACAACGTCGTCGATGCGGCGGACCGGGCCTTCATCCAGACCCTCCTCGACACGGCAATTGTGAACCTCCTCGACATCGACACCGACGGTGACACTGTCCCCGACGCGTTCTCCATTGTCTTTGGAACGGTTCTCGACCCGGCCATTGCCAACGGCGCCATCAACTGTGGCGACGGAATCTGTGGTGTGGACGAGAGCCAGTGCACCTGCCCGGCAGACTGCATGGACTTCACAGGATGGACCTGCGCCCAGAGTGGCTGGGCCGATGGCACCTGTGACTGCGACTGCGGTATCGCCGATGCGTGCGACTGCGCCCCGGGTGACTGTGGTGTTGCCTCCGGTTGTGGGAACGGCATCTGCGAAGCCGGTGAGGACTGCGGGTCCTGCCCTGCCGACTGCACTTGTGGAGCCGGTGACACCTGCTTCAACGACGCCTGCTGCACGCCATCTTGCACAGGGATCGAATGCGGTCACGACGGCTGCGGCGGTTACTGCGGTGGATGTACCGGCCAGTTCGAGCTCTGCCAGGATTACGCCTGCGTGCTGGCACTGGGCGACTGCGCCGACCTGCTTCGATGCCAGGAAGGTTGTGGAAGCGACACGACGTGCCAGGAGGCTTGCCTCAACGCTGCCCCGGCTCAAGCCCAGCAGCTTTATTTCTCGACCCTTCTTTGCATCATCGCGCAGTGTGGGCTTTCTCCCACCCCCGAGTGCATGGTCTGGGCCTCCGATGGCCCGTGCAAGAGTGCCTATGACGCCTGTGTGAGTTACGGCTACTAGGATTTTTCAATAGGCAATTGACGCCCCGCCGCCGAACTCCGGTTTTCCGGCGGGGTCGTTGAGGAATTTGCAGTAAGGAGACGATGAACCGGATGCCAAAGACCCTCTCGTTTTATGTCCTGGTCACCAGCGTATTGGTTCTTTCCTGCTCCACCGGGGGCGGGGATTCAGTCAAGGCGGATCTCCACAATGGGGATGAGTCCGGAACGCTCACCGACGCCCTCTCGGACCTCGGTGGCGTTGGAGATTCTTACAGCAAGGATCTTCCTGATGGATTCAAGGAAGACACCTTTGACCTGTGGGATTCAGTTCCAGAAGATCTGCTGGACGTAGTGGATCTTGTTCCAGACGAAGCGGACTTGTTCGACCTCACGGACTTAGAGGATATCCTTGACGTGGAAGTCTGGGACGTTGTCGATGTCGAGGATGTCGAGGACATTGAGGACATGCAGGACATCCAGGACATCCAGGACGAAGACCTGGGTCCGGAGTGCGCCTGGTACTTCGCCGACTACGACGAAGACGGGTTCGGTGTGGAGGACTCCCAATGCCTGTTGGAGCCTGTTTACCCGTACACCGCCGACTTTTCCGGGGATTGCAACGACGACAATGCCGCAGTTCACCCGGGTGCCACAGAAACGTGCAACGGAACGGATGACAACTGTGACACTTTGGTCGACGAAGGGGATGTCTGTCCGGAGAACGCATACTACTGCGACGGAGACCTCGACGGAGTCATCTCCAATGTGCCCACTGGGACCTGCGACTGGAGTGACTGCGTTCCAGAGGAGTGTACGACGACGCCCGGAGGGGATTGCGACGACGGAAATTCGTTGATCAACCCGGGAATGGCCGAGAACTGCATTACAGACTTCGACGACGATTGCGATGGGCAAACCGACGAGGTCGGGGCGCTGAACTGCCTCCTTTTTGGAATCGATTCAGACGAAGACGGGTACTACCAGGGGGAGGACAATACAGTTTGTCGATGCCTGGCAACGGAAACATACGTGGCGACCCTGGACGGCGATTGCGATGACTCTGACGACCAGATTCATCCAGAGGCGCAAGAGAGCTGCAACGGCATTGATGACAACTGCGACGATTCCATCGACGAAGGGAACATCTGTCCTGAGATCTCCTACTTCTGTGACGAGGATCTCGACGGTTATCGGTCTGCCCTTTCTACCGGAAGCTGCGACTGGTACGACTGTGTATCGGCGGATTGCTCGGTGGAAGCCGGTGAGGATTGCAACGACGACAATTCAGAAGTAAATCCCGGAGTAACCGAGGACTGCAACACCGAAATCGACGACAACTGTGACGGCGAGACGGACCAGATCGACGCGTTGAACTGCACCTTGTTCGGTATCGATTCGGATGTGGACGGGTACTTTGAAGGGGAAGACACCGCCGTGTGCAGATGCCTCTCGGTTGCCCCTTACGTGGCGACCCAGACGGGGGACTGCAACGACCAGGACGATGCCATCCACCCGGGTGCCACCGAAGTCTGCAACGGAATCGACGACGACTGCACCAACGGAATTGACGACGGCGTCTGCCCCTACTTCGCCTACTACTGCGATGAGGACGGCGACGGCGTTCGAAGTAGCTGGCTCTCGGGTCAGTGCAACACCTACCTGTGCGTTCCTTTGGGGTGTGGCTTCTCTCCCGGTGGCGATTGCAACGACGCCGACGAAAACATCTACCCGGGCGCTCCAGAGAATTGCGCCACTGACTACGACGACGATTGCGACAGCTTCACCAACGAGCTGGAAGCACTCAACTGCATTCCTTTCTACTACGACAACGACCAGGACGGCTTCGCTGCCCCGGACGCACCGCTTCGATGCCAGTGCAAGGCCTCCGGGCTGTACAACACGGTGGAACTGGGAGACTGCGACGACGACAAGGACTGGCTGAGTCCCGCCGCCCTCGAACTGTGCAACGGAATCGACGATAACTGCAACGGAGACGCCGACGAAGGGGACACCTGCGACCAGGTGGACTACTTCTGCGATATGGATGAAGACGGTTTTGTCTCGTCGCAGGTGACCGACACCTGCAGTGCTTTTGGTTGCGTCCCGGACGGGTGCGAGCTTGAGGCGGGGAGTGACTGCAACGACGACAACCCGGCGATTCAGCCCGATGCCGTCGAAGTGTGTGACGGCGTGGATCAAGACTGTGACGACGTCGTGGATGGCCCGGGTGTCTGCCCGGTGACCTCGTACTACTGTGACTCTGACTCCGACGGCCACCCCTCTTCGCCCCCAACCGGCAGTTGCGATACCTTCCACTGCACCCCTGCGGGTTGTGTGGAAGTGGCCGGAGATGACTGCGACGATTCCCAGGAGTCGGTCTATCCGGGTGCAGGGGAGACTTGCAACGGAATCGATGACAACTGCCAGGGTGGAATTGACGAAGGGGGGGTCTGCCCCACTTCGTCCTACTACTGCGACAACGACCAGGACGGGCACTTCTCGAAGGTCTCTGCCGGGCAGTGCAACACCTATCAGTGCGCACCAGAAGGGTGCTCCGTCACCGTTGGAGATGACTGCAACGATGTCAACCCCGCCATTCATCCGGGCCAACCAGAGAAATGCGGGACCCTGTGGGACGACAACTGCGATTCAAAATTGGATGAGCTGGATGCAGAAGGCTGCACCGTACGCTATGCCGATATGGATGGAGACGGATTCGCTCCCGACGACGCACCCTCGCAATGCCGCTGCAACGCAATGTCACCGTACTCAACGACCCAGTTGGGAGACTGTGCAGATGATGACTCGCAGGTTTTCCCCGGCAGCTTCGAAGTCTGCAACGGAACCGACGACAACTGCGACGGCGCAGTAGACGAGAACAACGTCTGCGACACCGAAGTGTACTACTGCGACACGGACAACGATGGCTACATCTCCTTGACGGTGACGGGGTCTTGCGATGCCCACGATTGTGTCCCTGCCGGATGCATCTTGACCCCGGGGACGGACTGCAACGATGACCTGGCCGCCGTCCACCCCGAGGCCGTTGAAGATT
>CALGBT010000286.1 GCA_937884235.1 uncultured Pseudomonadota bacterium | reverse complement strand
AGATGTTCTTTGCTCATCTAACAACTCCGTCATGATGGTCTGAGCAATCGCCTCCAGGCGGTCGCCAACAGCCCTAAAATTGCCCAACACGCTGAGGTGCAGTGCGCTGGTGGCCACGGTCTGGTCCGCCCCGGCGTGCAGCCTCTCGAGGTGCGCCTCCCGCAAATTACGCTCAAAGATCTTCTCTTTGAATCCCAACTGGACGATCTGCTCCGCCACGCCTCGGTCCAGGGTCTCGATGCACTGCTCCACCCGCGAGAATTTCTCGACCAGCTTCTCGTGATAACGGCGCAGTTCGGCCAGCCCCTCAACAGAAAAGGCCTGGTTCCTATCCGCCAGCTTGAAGACCGCCCCGGCAACTTCCTTCGAGAGTACGTCGCCGATGCTCTCAAGATCCTGCACGATGTATATGTAAGCGTGCTCATGGGCGCTCATTTCCGCGGGCAGCCCGGCCCGAGCGACATCGGCGAGGAAGGGGCGAATGGCCCGCTCCAGAATGTCGAGCTTGTCGTCCTCCGCCTTGAGCGCGGCAGTCTCCTCTTCGGACGGATCCTCCAGGGCCCCCATAGACCGCTCCAGCATACTGCGGGCAATGCCGGCCATTCGCAAAGTCTCCCGCTGCGCCTGCTCCAGAGCCAGAACCGGCACTGCCAGCGCCTGCTCACTGAGATACTTGGCACCGAAGGGTGGTTCGCCCACGGTATCGGGTACCACTTTGCGGGTCAGCCAGGCGATTTGAGGCACCACCGCCATGAAGAGCAAACCCGAAGTAACTGTGAAGAGGGTATGCCCATTGGCCACCTGCCGAGCAACAGATTCCGACCCCATCCAGACAGTCACTTCCCTGGCACCGTCAACAAAGAGCGACAGGAATGGGAAAGCAACCATGACCGTCAAGAGGCTGTAGATAAGATGTGAGACCGCCACCTGTTTTCCCTCCCTTCCGGTTCCCAGAGAGGAGAGCAACGCCGTGGCGCAGGTGCCAACATGGGCGCCCCATGCCAGCGGCAAAGCCGCCTCAAGGGTGAGGAGGCCGCCAGCGGACAATGCGATAACCAGGCCGATGGTGGCCGAACTGGACTGAACAATGGCGGTGAAGGCCGTCGCGATGAAGATGGCCAGGAGCGGCTGGTCAGCCAGGTCCAGCAGCAACTCGGTAAAGGCGGGGACGGTGCGCAACGGCTTCATCGCCTCGCTCATCACCCCCAGGCCGAAGAAGAGAAAACCAAAACCCAGGACCACGTCGCCCAACTGCTTGACCTTGCGATTCCAGCCCGCCATCTTCATGGCAAAGCCGATGGCGACAAACAGGAGTGCATATTCGGAGACGTTGAAAGCAACGATCTGCGCGGTGATGGTGGTACCGATCTTGGCCCCCATCATGACACCAATGGCCTGAGTCAGATTCATCATGGTGGCAGAAACAAATCCCACCAGCATCACCGTGGTCACGCTGGAGCTCTGCAACACCCCGGTCACCAACGCCCCGACCAGCAACCCGAAGAACCGGTTACTGGTGAGGGCCGACAGGATGCCCCGCATCTTGTCGCCCGCTACGTTCTTCAGACCGTCACCGGCCAACTCCATGCCCATCAGGAAGATACCCAGACCACCGAATAGACCGATGAGCAGGAAAAAGACCCAGCCCGAAGACTTCGCCTTGATGCGAATGCGGGCGGGCTCAACCTCCAGCTTGCCGTCGTGATAGGCACCAACGACATACTCCCCGTCCTTGGACCCCACCACGAATTCCACCGTCGCCCTGCCCTCTTCGTCCGAGACGATTTCCGTCGCCGAGAGCTCCTCCCCCTTAGCCCCAGAGGGTGCAGAGATGACTCGAAACGAGACCATTTCTCCCGCAACAGGCTTGCCGAAACGCAGCACTTCCACAGTGAGAGACCGGTCGAGACGAGATCCGGTAATCCCGGTCAGGTGCTTCAGTCCCGGCGGCAGCGACAGGTCCCGCAGAGCCAAGGGCACTTCCTCCAGTAAGACCTCCGGAGCCGACTCAACGGCCTCGCCCCCGCTACCAAAGGAACGGTTTGCAAAGAAGACCACGCCTAAACAGGCGAGGACTACAACCAACCCCTTTCTAGGGGGGGCCGCCCACATCCCACTCTTCATCTGGACTCCCGGCTACATTGGTCTGGTCTGGTACGACGACGGCCATTCTAGCGCCAATGAATGCGACGCACAAGAGGACGATGCCTGCGGCCGACAGGCCTAGTTTGCCTGCTGAAATCCCTTGAAACCACTTTCAGAGAAGGAGGCAGTGCCGGCCCCCGGGAATTCTTCCTGACCCACCTTGAGGGTTGCCCCGGCCGGCACCTCGATGTCCTTCAGGAGGCCCGGGCCACGCCAGCTGACGACGCTCCCCACCGGGGCGACCACTTCGTCCTTCACCAGCTCTGCGGCGAGAACGCACCGCGTCAGTCCACCCTCGGCCGGGTCAAACGAAACCGGCGTGCCGCCGCGGCAAGTAGCCTCGGCGAAAGTCGTATCTTCCAGCAAGTGTCCTTTCTTCAAACGGCCCTCGGCAAACTCGATCTCCGAGTAGATGGGAAAGCGTGCCGGCCCCACGGACAGTTCACGGGCGAGGATGCAGCGCTGCAGTTCCCCCCTGCCGTTGATGCGAAGGCCCTCCCGCCGCAGGCAGACCACGGCATCGCCAGCAACATCCGCCCCGGCCATGGCAAAGGTGTGGTCCTGGGACGTATAGACATCACGCAAGGTAATGGGGTCGTCGTTGTACTCGACGTAGACCCTCCCCAGCGGGGCAATCAGGAGACTGCCGAAACGGACCGGCTGATTCAGAGTAATCACGGATGGCTTGGAGCTGCTGGTGCTCTCCACGGCATAGGCCGTCTCCGGCAGCAGACTGAGAGCCAACACTTGCCCGTCCACGACAATCGGCTCCTTGCCCTCCGCCTCGGTCGCCGTGGGCCCCAGGACAACTGCAGAACGGCAGGCCTCGAGCATCGGCTCCAGCGAGGCTTCCTTGGCGGACAACGGGCCGAGACCGTCAAAGGCCACGAAATAGCCGTCGCCAGGCGTCAGATAGTTGCAGAGCACCTTGAACTGTGGCTGGTAGGGGCCGCTATCGAGAATCTCCTGGGTGTAGTTGATTTCCAGGGCGAGTCCCTGGCCCCGCGGCAGGTCGAATTGCGCCAGTGTCGTCACCGTGGCCCGAATTGCGTCTCGCTGCGGGTCACCGGTGTTGTAATTGGGTTGCTCGGCGCGAGTTCGAAAACTCTCAATCGACTTTTCCAAATTGGCCGAAACTGCCCCCGGTGCACAATTGCCATTGCAGGTGGCCTGGAACGAGAAGTGCGCGGGGAAGAACTCATCTGTGCTTGCAGCAGGACCAAAAACCCCGGGGCCATATGCCTCCTTCTCAACCCAGCCGGCGGGCAGCGTGAAGCGGACATCGACGGTTTCCATGGGGGCCTCAGGACCTTCGTTGAGCCTCCCCACGACAACCGTCATCTCCCGCGCTACTTCCGGCACTGGTGCGGCCTTCACTTCCTCTAGAACAGGTTGCTCAATCCCCTTGCCGCCAATGGACGAGGCCGCTTCCGGCGACGGAGATTGCGCATCCTGCAACGCCACCTGCGGGGCCGGGCTAGACGGCTGCGCCGCCTTGCTTGCAGCATCCACTGCCACCGACGGATTCTCACTCTTGTTGCATCCTGCGCCGAGGATAATCACCAGGCACGCACACGTCAGCATCGCTCGATTGTTACGCATTCGGTTAGTCCTCTTGGTTATTATGCTTCGTTAATCATCTGGTAATAGAGATACTTCACATAGCGCTCATAGAGACCTGGGGAACCCGGTTGCTCCACTCCCCTGATGGTCAGAGCGAGCCCCTCGCTACGGAACCTGTCAATAGATTTGAGACACTCGTCCGCATAATTTACGCTCGCG
>CALGBT010000285.1 GCA_937884235.1 uncultured Pseudomonadota bacterium | reverse complement strand
GGTGCTGGATGTGGCCCCCGACGTGCGCGGCTTTGCCCCCGGCGACAAGGTGGCTTGTGGTGGAGTGGGCTATGCTAACCATGCGGAAGTGGTGGCGGTGCCCGTTAACCTCTGCGTGAAGTTGGCCCCGGACGCCAGATTGGATCTGGCCGCCTACAATACGGTCGCGGCCATCGCCTTGCAGGGGATCCGCCAGGCCGATTTGCGTCTCGGAGAAAGTGCCGTGGTCATCGGCATGGGGCTCATTGGCCAGCTTACCGGGCTGATGCTCAAAGCCGCAGGAGTCCGGGTGGTGGGCATTGACATCAACGCCGCGGTGCTTGACCTCGCCACCGGTCGGGCCGCTGATTTGACCTTGCTCACGGGGGAACCGGGACTGCCTGAACAGGTTGACGAATTCACCCACGGACTGGGGGCAGATGCCGTGCTGATTACGGCCGGCACGAGCAGTACCGAGCCGGTGAATCTGGCCGGGCGCCTGGCGCGCAAGAAGGGCAAGGTGGTGATTGTTGGTGCGGTGCCCACCGGTTTTGATCGCGACCCGTACTACTACCGGAAGGAACTCGAGTTGCGTATGAGCTGCTCCTACGGTCCGGGCCGCTACGACCTCGACTATGAGGAGAAGGGACGCGACTATCCTGCGGCATACGTCAGGTGGACCGAGAATCGTAACATGACTGCGTTCCAGGCGTTGGTCCAGGAGGGGCGCTTGGAGATGGAGTATCTCACAACCCATTCGTTCGATCTTGAGGATGCACCCGGTGCATATGACCTGATCCTCGCTCGGGACGAATCCTACCTGGGCATTCTCATCCGCTATGACGGGGATTCGAGGCAATTTGCAAAGCGAATCGATGCCCTCTCTCCCGCACCTGCGGGGCGCGTCAATGTGGCGTTTATCGGTGCAGGCTCATATGCCCAGAGTCACCTGCTCCCAAATGTGCAGGGGGTGGACGTCGTCAAAAGGGGCATCTTCACCGCCAGCGGTACTAACTCGAAGTCAGTGCAGGAACGGTACGGGTTCGAGTTCACCACCTCCTCCGAGTCCGACATCCTCCAAGCGCAGAACATCGATACTGTCTTTGTCGCAACCTGGCACAACACCCACGCGGACTTCGTGGGCAAGTGCGTGACCGCCGGGAAGAACGTCTTTGTGGAGAAGCCTCTGGCCATGGATGTGGAGCAACTCGATGCCGTGGCCGCGGCAGTGGCCAGCCGGCGGGAGGCTGGTATTGAGCCACGGGTGATGGTGGGCTACAACCGGCGGTTCTCGCCGCTCACCGTGGCTGCCCTGGACCATCTGGGCAAGGGGCCAATGACCATGCTCTACCGAGTCAACGCGGGGGACATCCCGCTGGGCACGTGGATCCAGGACCCTGACCTCGGGGGCGGGCGGATCATCGGCGAGGTCTGCCACTTCGTCGACTATTTCATCCACGCCTGCGGCTCGCTCCCCATTTCGGTCTACGCTACCGCTAAAGCCGACCCCGAGAACAAAGAAGATTGCGTGGTGCTGAACCTCACCTTCGCCAACGGGTCCGTGGGCACCGTCTGTTACCTCGCCAACGGGCCGAAGTCGCTGCCAAAGGAGTACATCGAGCTTTACCGGGCTGGTTCCGTAGCCATCTTGCGGGATTTCAGAGAGGTCGAATTGCATGGCAGCGCCAAGACCAGCAAGAAGAAGTTGTTGGGTCAGAACAAAGGGCAGAAGGCGATGGTCGAAGCGTGGCTCAACGCGATCCGCGATGGTCGACCGTCGCCCATTTCGTTTGATGAATTATTCGCCGGCACCCGCGCCACTCTCGGAGCCATTGCCTCCATCCGGCATGGACAGGTGGTGAGGTTGGTCTGATGGACCCCGAACTGAAGAATAGCTTGGTGCGTCTGCGAGGCTACGTGGAAGCGGAGGGGTTCAAGGGCTATGACCCATACGACGCACTGAACAGCCCTCTGCTTGAGAAGCTGACTCTGGGTCGAAAATGGCCTCGCATCGCGGCTCTGCAATTGATGAAGAGGTCGCCGGTTAACCTGCGGCCGTTACTGGGCGTCCCCAAGGGGTTCAACCCAAAGGCGCTGGGTCTTTTTCTCTGGTCCTACGGCAAGCTCTACCGCCGGGACCAAGCTCCCCTCTTGCTCGAGCGCATCGAGTTCTTCCTTGACCGGTTGACTGAAACCCGCAGCCCGGGGATCTCGGGTAACGGATGGGGCTACAATTTCGATTGGCAGAGCCGCGCCTTTTTTGTGCCCAGAAACACTCCGACCGTAGTCAATTCCGCGTTTATCGGCCATGCGCTGTTGGACGTCTACGAGTGGACCGGAAAGGAGCGGTGCCTGGAACTGGCAGCCCCCATTGGTGATTTCATTTTGCATGACTTGAAACGGTTGCCCGATGGCGACCACTTCTCATTCAGCTACACTCCCCTCGATGACTATGCGGTCCACAATGCCAATCTCCTGGGGGCTTCGCTGCTGATTAGACTCCACCAGCTTGCCGGGCTGAAGGGAGCCCGAGATGCGGCGCTGACCGCCCTGGCCTGCAGCATGAAGCACCAGCGCGAAGATGGCTCATGGTGGTACGCTGAACGTGCGACTTCCCATTGGATCGATTCATTCCACACCGGTTTCAACTTGCAGGCTATTCGAACCTTTTTCAGGGCCGACGAGGGCGTGACTCATCGGGAGGGATACGAAAAGGGCGTGGCTTACTACGCCAATCGGTTTTTTGATGAGAGCGGGCAACCCTCATACTACCATGATCGGGTCTACCCCATAGATGTCCATGCCCCCTCGCAGGCGATGGTCTTTTTCAGCGAGGAGCCTGCCCATCGCACTCTGGCCAATCGCATCGGTCTCTGGATGTGCCGGAACCTGCAGGATGATGCCGGCTATTTCTACTTCCAGAAGACCCGACGCTATGTGAACAAGGTTCCGTACATGCGGTGGGGGCAGGCATGGGCCATGCACGGACTGACGCACCTCTACCTTCATGCCGGTGAGAACCCGAAATGAAAGAGACCCGGCAACAGATTTTGGGAATGCCCGTTGATGCCATTGACATGGACCGGGCAATGGTCGCAATCGATGGTTCCCTGGCCGCGGGCATCCGACGCCGAACGGTGCTGGCGATGAACCCAGAAAAAGTTTTTGCCCTGGAAAAGGACCCGCAGTTGCGCGCGGTCTTTGACGAGGCCTATCTGGTGCTTCCCGATGGTATCGGCGTTGTCGCCGGCTTGCGATTCCTGCATAGCATCCCCGTGGGACGTGTCCCGGGGGCGGACTTGATGCAACGGCTCTGCGGCCTGGCCGCGTTGCGTGGCTACCGCGTGTTTCTATACGGTGCCAAGGAGGCGGTGAACCGCGGTGCAGCCGAAGAACTGATGCGGCGAAATCCGGGGCTCCAGATCGTTGGCCGGCAAGATGGCTACTTGCCGGAGGACCAGATGGGAGAACTCGTTGCGAGGATCAATGCGGTTCGGCCGGACCTCCTTTTTGTTGCCATGGGCAGCCCGCGGCAGGAGCTATGGATGCAGCGCTGGCTACCGCAACTGGACGTTGGTATTTGCCAGGGGATTGGTGGTACCCTCGATAC
>CALGBT010000284.1 GCA_937884235.1 uncultured Pseudomonadota bacterium | reverse complement strand
TTGAGTTCCACCACAGGTTAGCTAGACCAGCTAGTCAGTCAACAAGAATCGGCGCCAAACACTAGCAGGATGAATCCTCTTCCGGCTTGACCGGATGCTCTCCGCCATCCAAGCGATGCTCGAATCCGTGCTCGGGATCCATGGCGTCCTTCTCCGGGGAGAGGATGGTCAGTGCCTCCCCCTCAAGGCGCGCCATAAAGACGGTGGCAGTGGCATCGCCAGTGATGTTCAGGGACGACCGAAACATATCCAGGAGCCGATCAAGACCGAGGATCAGAGCCAGCCCCTCGGTAGGCACACCGATCTGCGTCAGCACCATCGCCAGAGTCACCATGCCCGCCCCGGGAACGCCGGCAGCCCCCACCGAGGCCAGAGTCGCCGAGACAACAATGGTCACCTGCTCCCCCACCCCCAGGTCCATGCCGTAAATCTGCGCAATGAAGAGGGCCGCCACTCCCTGATAGAGAGCCGTACCATCCATGTTGACCGTTGCCCCCAGTGGTAGCACAAAGCTGCTGACCTCTCGGCTCACTGACAGATTCTCTTCGCAGCATTCCTTGGTGACCGGGAGAGTCGCCGAAGAACTGGAAGTTGAAAAACCAAGGAGTTGAGCCGGTCGAAGAGCCCGCATGAACCCGCCAAATGGCAGCCGGGCACCCAGTCTGACCACCAAACCGTAGACCACGGTCAGGTGAATTGCCAGCCCCGCCAACACCACCGCACCGTACGCCCCCAAAGCCAGCAACACCGACGTTCCGGTAGTTCCCACCACCTTGAAGAGAAGAGCCGCGACACCGTACGGAGCCAACTTCATCACCACGTGGACCAACATCACCATGGCATCGTTAAGGCGGTCCAGAAGATCCACCACCAGCTGCGACCGCCGGCTAGGCATCAGCGTCAGCGCAATCCCCAACATGACGGCGAAGAAGATGATCTGCAGCATCTCGCCCTTAGCCAATGCCGCCAGGGGGTTCTCCGGCACGATACTGATAATCTGGTCAACTACCGACGGGGCTTCGGCAGCATCCTTGACCGTGTCTTCCGCCGCTCCAGAGTACGAGGCCAACAGGACAGTCCGGTCCTCCTCGCTCATCATGTGCCCAGGCTTGACAACGTTGGCCAGTCCCATCCCGATGACCAATGCCAGGACCGTGGTCACCGTGAAGTAAAGGATCGTCCGTCCCCCCAGCCGCCCCAGCTTGCGAAAGTCGCCCAGCGAGGCCACGCCCACCACCAGCGAGCAGAACACCAGAGGCACCACAACCATCTTGATGAGGGCCAGAAAAAGCCGTCCGATCCACTCCACCAGATTGACCAGGCTCTCGCCCAAGGGCGAATAGCGCCGCACTTCAGGAAAACTTTCAACTACCCAGCCCTGCACCTTCTGACCAGCCCGGGCCGTGCCCGCGGCTTTCTCCCCCTCCTTTTGCAACTTGAGAAGAGCGCGGGCCTGCAGTGTCCACTCTATCTGCAGCCAGACCTGGGCCCCCTCCTGGACCTCAATGATCTTCGCTTCATCCATGCCCCGGGCAAGCACTACTTCCTCTTCACCTCCTGGAGTCGCGACAACCCTGGCGGTGGCACTGCGCTGCACCCCAGAAGCTGGCAGGATGAACGAGGCAGGCCCCAGGAAGATGCCCAGAACTACACCCACCCCCATCCCGATTAGGATCTTCGTGTAAAGCTGCATTCGGCCTCCAGCAATGATTTCTCGATAGTCCGCAAGTCTCCGTATTGTGACCCGCCGCACCCGACCCGGTCAACCATATTTCCGTCGTTGCAACACCCCAGCCGAGGGGCTATGCTCTCTCAGCCTTGGAAGAACCACGGAGGAATGGCAATGAGAACGATTATTGAGCCCTTCAAGATCAAGATGGTGGAAGCCCTCCAGATGACCACTCGCGAACAGCGCGAGCAAATCATCAGTTCCGTCGATTTCAACCCCTTCCTGATTCGCTCGGAAGATGTCCTCATCGATCTGCTCACCGACAGCGGCACTTCCAGCATGAGCGACCGCCAATGGGCCGCCCTCATCAGCGCCGACGAGGCCTATGCCGGCAGTCGGTCATACTTCAAGTTTGAAGACAAGATCCAGGAAATCACCGGCTTCAAGCACGTGATTCCCACCCACCAGGGACGAGCCGCAGAGCGCATCCTCTTCTCGGTGGCAACCAAGCAGGGCGACATCGTCCCCAACAACACCCACTTCGACACTACCCGGGCCAACATCGAGTTCACCAAGGCCATCGCCGTAGACCTTCAGGACGAAGCCTGCACTGACCCGGAGCTTGAGGCCCCCTTCAAAGGCAACCTCGACCTCGAGAAGCTGAGGGCATTGCTCGAAGAGGTCGGCCCCGAGCGCATCCCCCTGGGCATGATCACCGTCACCAACAATGCCTCCGGAGGGCAGCCTGTCTCCATGGCCAATATCCGGGCAACCTCGGAGTTGCTGCGTAGCCATGACATTCCCTTTATCATCGATGCTTGCCGCTTCTCCGAGAACGCCTATTTCATCAAAACCCGGGAGGCCGGCTACGCTGACAAATCGCTCCTCGAAATTGCCCAGGAGATGTTCTCCATGGCCGATGGCTGCACCATGAGCGCCAAGAAGGATGCCTTTGCCAATATCGGCGGCTTCCTCGCCATCAACAACGACGAATGGGCTGTCCAGGCCCGCACGCTGCTGGTCCTTACCGAGGGGTTTCCCACCTACGGCGGACTGGCCGGCCGCGACCTCGCGGCCATCGCCCAGGGACTCGACGAGGTCCTGGACGAAGACTACATGCAGTACCGCATCCGCTCCACCCAGTATCTGGGCGACAACCTCGAAAAGGTGGGGGTCCCAATCTACAAACCCACAGGCGGACACGCCATCTATATCAACGCCCGGAAGTTCCTTCCCCACATTCCCCCCGAGCACTTTCCAGGCCAGGCCCTGGTCGTCGAGATGTACATCGAAGGCGGTATTAGAGCCGTGGAAATTGGTAGCGTCATGTTCGGCAAAACCAACCCCGATACCGGCGCCCTGATCCCCGCCAAGAACGAACTGGTGCGCATGGCCATCCCCCGCCGCGTCTACACGCAGAGCCACGTCGACTATGTCATCGAGGCCATGGGCGACCTCGCCCGCCGCAAGGACGCGGTGCAAGGTCTGCAATTCAAGTTGGAGGCACCGGTGCTGCGCCACTTCACCTCAACGTTCAAACGGTTGTAGAAGATGGCTGCCGCCTCTCCCCGGCCTCGCAGCCGCTTTCCATTCCTCTTCTGGCTCGTCGTCATCTTCGAGTTCTTCGAGCGCGGCTCCTACTACGGCGTCATGTCCATCTTCTCGGTCTACCTCACCGACCACCTCGGCTTCGCCAAAGGTGACGTGGGCCTCATCAAGGGAACCATCCAACCGCTGCTCTACTTCCTGCCCATCTTCACCGGCGCCCTGGCCGACCGCTTCGGCTACCGTCGCACGCTCCTGGTTGCCTTCGGACTGCTGGGGGGCGGCTATCTGCTCACCAGTCAAGCCACCGGATACACCGCGGTCTTTCTTTCCCTGGTCGTCATGGCCATCGGCGCCGGCACCTTCAAGCCAGTTATCTCCGGCACCATCGCCCGTACCACCGACCAAACGAATTCCACCCTGGGTTTTGGTATCTTCTACTGGTCCATCAATCTCGGGGCCTTCCTCTTCCCCTTGATTCTAGTGCCCTATGTGAAAAACAACATCGGTTGGGAGTGGGTCATCGTCGCCGCGGCCATCGGCACCGGGGCTTTGCTCATCCCCACGGCCCTCTTCTTCAAGGAGCCACCACGCCCGGCTACCGCACCCAGCGGCCCGAAGAAAGACCTGTGGCGCACCCTCACCGATGCCGCGGAACTGCTATACAGCCCGCTGGTACTGCTCTTCCAACGCTCCCCCCACCCCCGCTTCAAAGAGCACTGGCGCTTTCTGCTCATGATCTTCATCTACTCGGGTTTCTGGGTCCTCTACTTCCAGATGTTCGACTCCGTCCTCTGGTACGTCCGCGACTATGTCGATGCCAGCAGCCTCAACGATGCAGTCAATTCCGTTCTCGGGGCCATGGGAATCAGCTACCAGTGGTACTTCGACATCGAGCACGTGACGGTCATCAACGCCGGCACCATCATCCTGCTGCAGCTCTTTATTTCCAACATCGTCAAGGACAAGGCGGCGATGCCGACCATGATCGCAGGCATAATCATGGGCACTGCCGGCATGGCGATTCTAGCCATCTCCACCAACATCTGGGTCTTTATCGTCGGGACCGTCATCTTCTCCATCGGCGAAATGACCGCCCACCCCAAGTTCATCAGCTACGTCGGCCAGACCGCACCGCAAGACAAAGTAGCCATGTATATGGGCTATCTCTTCCTCTACGGCGTCATCGGCTCAAGCATCGGCGGAATCCTCGGAGCCAATCTCTACGTGCTCTTCGTCGACGAACTCCACCAACCAGCAACACTCTGGCTGATCTTCTCGGGTATCGGCGTGGTGACAGTAGCCGGATTGTTGGCCTACAACCGTGCCTACGGGCAGAAAGCTAATACGTAACCAGGCTCCGCACCGGGGCACCGCCAAGTCGCTTGCTGCCCTCCAGGAAGCCCAACTCAACCACGAAGGCCTGCTCCAGGAGC
>CALGBT010000283.1 GCA_937884235.1 uncultured Pseudomonadota bacterium | reverse complement strand
CAACTCCGCCAGCGTCTTGTTGAGCGTCGCAGCCTTGTACGGGTATGACGACAGCGCTCCCAGCGAGAACCCCAGCGGCCCGTCGATCCCACTCAGCCCGCGACTCTCCGTCACCAGCGGATAGGAGATGACGCCCAGCAGGCGGTTCACCAGCGTCTCCACCCCCATCTTCCCGACCTGCAACCCGCTCAGGTCGCGCTCAGGCCGCACTTCCGCCACGCTGTGGTAGAACGGGTCCACACCCGCCGACGAGTAGCGCTCGTGCCGCACCTTGTTGTACCCCGTCGTGAACTGGCCATGCTCGTCCCGCTCGTCATCTTCGGGGCGTTCCACGCCCCCACCAGGAGCCTGGACAGCCGCATGCTTCTGGATCGCCACGGCCAGCCGCCGCACCGCCCCTGACTCCACTACCGCCGCGAGCAGCAACACCAGGCCGCCGCCACCGTGCAGCTTCGTCACCTTCTCCTGCACTCCGCCCTGCGCCTTGGGCTGCCACAGTCCCGCGTCCCTTAGGATCTCCCGCAGTTTCGTGTCGCCCAGCCCGGCTCCTTCCCCGGCTCCGCAACCAGCACCGAGCGGATGGTCTCCAGCGAAGGCTGCGGCTGCAATCGGCCGAGCGTGCGAACCGTTGTTACCCATGGCTCCGGAGTACGCCACGGCTCCGGCGTCAAACGTCGGTCCAAAAGGCGCTCCCACGGCGGCCCGTCGCGCCGCCGGTAGCGGCGCACCCAGTGCAAAAAAGTCGGCCATGGAACCCCCGGTGCATGTTGCCGGACCGCCTCTCGGGAGACGGCCGAGTCTACCCCGCCGCACGCCGCAAGGACCGCTTCCACCAGTCCTACACGCTGCTGCGCCTCGACAACCCGACGGCTCCAGATCTCGTCCGACAGGCTGGCCTACAGGCGCTTCCCATACTCTGTTGTTGGTTGGTCGCTCATACGCGACCTTAGATCACGCGGCTCGCCTCATGTCAAGCCCCGAGGCATCGCTTCCGCCTGGACGGATCACTTCCCTGCGGCCAGCGCCGCAGCCAGCGTCACGCGCCGATGCGGCGGGCATCTGCCCCTTCACAACGCACATTTGCCGCCGAGGTTCCTGACTGACGGGCCGGGCTTGTCAGTGAAGCCATCCTCTCCCCTCGTTAATTGAACAGAGACCATCAGACCCAACAGTCAAGCCCTGCACTCTGGAATTGGCAGATCCAATACTGGATAGGGACAACGCAACATGCCCTTCAGGCAATCTGCCCGGGCAGTAGCTTCCAAAGGGTGTTGCACTTTCGTTGCAGACAATGACAGCAAAGCACGGAAAAGGACTCCCATGGACGGAAGAGATGCTCGGGTTGGAAGGGTAACGATTCCGTGCAGTTTCCTATGATTTCGGGGTGTTGCGTGGGGGTGCTGGTTACGACTGGGGGTCAAGGAGTCGCAGGTATTCGTCGCTGCGCTCCTCAGTCCTTCGGACACGAATCCAGTCGCCCTAGGCCCGTCTATCCAGCTTGTCCCGCAAGGTCAGGCGAGCCCGGTGAAGGAGGCGCTCCACCGCCTTCTGCGAGATCTCCATAGTTTCGGCGATTTCGGCATGGGAGAGTTCCTGGTAGTACCGTAGGACAATAGCCATGCGTTGCCGTTCTGGAAGTTCGGCGAGAAGGGCCGCGATGCGGGCACTGGCCTGCGCTTGGACCAGGCTCGATTCGCCCTCAGGTCCGCCGGTGGGCTCCGGCAAAGACGCAACGAGAATGGGACGTTGCTTACGGTGACCTGAGATGGACCGATTGGCCAGGATGCACAAGAGATAGGAACTAAAACGGCCCTGGGAGCGATAGGAAGCGGCCTTTTGAAACACCGTGAGGAAGGTATCCTGGACGAGGTCCTCCGCATCGTCGTCGTGGCCGGCAAACCGAAGCGCCACCCCCCATGCCGTCCTATGGTGACGCCGCACCAACTCGTGGAAGGCCAAACGATCCCCGGCGCCCACAGACGCCATCAGTTGATCGTCGCTTCGTTCAGCTAGCGGGTCCTTGTCCATGCACTACCGATGGCTAGGGTTTTTCAACGAGTTCGACATCATTTCGCCACTGGAATTGTGCGGCTGGAAGTGGAGATATTCAAGGACTCATAGCGGACTACTCGCTGCCGCAGCCACACTCCCCTTTACCCTTGCAGTCCTTGCAGCCCTTGCAACCCTCTTTGCCGTCCTTGCACTTGCAGTCCTTGCCGCAGGTGCACTCGGCGCCTTCTTTGCAGCCCTTGCCGCACTTACACTCGGCTCCACAGGTACACTCAGCGCCTTCCTTACACTTGCAGTCTTTGCCACACTTGCACTCCGCGCCTTCTTTGCATCCTTTGCCACACTTGCATTCGTCGCCGCAAGTACATTTGCCTTGGGCTTTTGCAGCTTTGCAGCCACAACCGTCGCAAACCTGCTCGACGGCATCGACCTGGCCCATGTCAAAGGCAAGGGCGGGGCCCATCTGGATGGCAACGGCAAAAACCAGCGTGAAGACGAACATGAACTTCTTCATCGTAAAACCTCCATAAAGGCTAGCGGCCACATCCGCATTCCGAATTGGATTGCTCCTTCGATGGGGCCAAATTGGTATCTGAACACTGCTTCGAACAACTGCCGAGGCAGCCTCCGTCACACTTGGGACAACGGCACATCCGTGAATCCACAAAACCGTCGAACAGCCCTTTCTGCTTTGGGGCGAGTTCGCCACGCATCCACAACATATGCTCCACCACCAGCCTCTGGACCTGCTGCTGGATGGTAGAGACCTGGGCGATCTGCTTTTCAAGCCCGGAAGCGTCAGGAGTGTCGGTGGTCACCAGCCGCCACAAGTGCTCTCTGGCTTCCCGCACCTGGCCGCGCAGGGTGGCGATCTTATGGACGGCCCGGTCGTGACTCAGCGCAAAGCGTTCTTGCTGGTCCGGAGTCAACTCCAGGCTCTGCAACAAGGTAACCCTAGCCAGAGGCTGCGGCACATTCGCCTCTGGTGTTGCTGGGGCAACGGTAGTCCAGGAGACGATGGCCGCAACGGCAAACGCGAGATTGAAGAGTACCGACACCACGAGGGCAATCTTCAGCAGAGCCTGCTTTGACACGCTCATTCCATGCCCCCGGTATCGTCCAATGCAAGCAGAGCAAGGGTCTCGTCGTCCCCCGGGAGCAAGGCAAAAGCCTCATTGAGCATCGACTCTGCTGGCGCATCTGCGACCGAGTCCCGAACCAGCGTGGGGCTGGATGGGCGCGAGACCGTGGCCGTGCCGGCCAACAGACCCAAGGCAACGGCCCCCACTGATGCCGCGATGGCCGCCGGCCACAACAACCAGGAGGTAGAGGGCCTCGGTTCTGGGCGTGCCGGTAGGGCCTCCATGATGCTGGTGACCAGACCAGTGGGAGGGCTCTTGATGTCATACGCTGCAAGTTCCCCTCCCAACCGCTCCAACCCTTTGAGGTTGCCAGCGCATATAGCGCAAACCGCTATGTGCCGCTCTGCTGCCAGGTGCCGTCTCCCGGTCAATTCACCATCCAGGTACCGAACCACATGCTTATTGAACCGGCGGCAATTCATGCCTTCCTCCCTCAACTCTACCCAAGTAAACGCACAGCCAACGAAAAACCCCCGCGGAAAATCGCTGCGCATTTCATTAAGCGCCCAAGCGCGGTCTTGGTTACTGAAGCATTCCATGCGGTTTCCCATGATTTAAGGGTTTTGCGTTGTGTGCTAAGGTATGACTGGGGGGCAAGGAGTCGCTGGTATTCGTCGCTGCGCTCCTCGGTCTTTCGCCACGCGTCCCCCATTCCTGGCTTTGCCGGACTTCCCCCGCAGGAGAGGACGAGATTGCTAACCATGCAGGCAGTGCTTCTGTGACAGGCGACCATGTGATCGGGGGGCGTGTAGTGTCGTGGTCCCCCGGCGCGAGGCCCGTGAGGGCCGAAGGGGGGACGCACCACCACTGCCGTTGTCGAAGCCTCCTAACGCACCCGGCCCCGCCCACACAGCACCGCACTAGCAAAAACACGGCCGCCGTCATCTTGAACGAGGCTGACTTTGGGGCCGGGTCCGAACTGCCGCTGCCATCCGAGTAGAAAGACCTCCAGGCACGACCTGAGAATTTATCCGCAGTCTTTGTGAATGGGACGCTGGTGAAACGCACTTCCGGTAGCGTGTAGCGTTCGGAAGATGATTGCCACATTTGCAACGTGAAATTGGTTGACATCCATGACCCCCAACCACTACGCTGCGTAGTCGTTGGGCGAAAGGTCAAGGACAACAGGGGAAAGACTGATGAAGGGAACACTCGAGAAGGAGATCATGGACGTCCTTTGGGCCTCCAAAGAGGCCACCGTGACGCAAGTGAACAACCTTCTGGCAGAGCAACGAGCACACAACACAGTGATGACTGTTCTGGACCGATTGCACGAGAAAGGCCTAGTCTGCCGCGAGAAACGGGGTAGAGCCTGGGTCTACCAGGCCGCTGTCAAACCCGAGGAGATCATCGGTCATCGGCTGGGGGACCTCCTGCAGGAAGGTCAGGGCGTCTCTGATGCGTTGCTGCTGGCATTTGTGGACCGAACTGAGAGAGTTGCCCCGCAGGTTCTCGACCGCCTCGCCCAATTGCTTGATTCCCGCAGAAGGAGGCAGAAATGATGGGCTGGATTTCAGCAACGGTGGGGGCCCTGGCCGTCATGTGCCTTGTCACAGCGCTCATCGTTCCCATCATAGCTCGCTCGACGCTCGCCGCATACCGGCGCTGGCCGCGGCTCAGCGGCTGGAGCCCCGCGGTCATGCTGATTGTCGTTGTCGTGACCCCAATTCTGATGGGCCTCGCCATCGGTGTCGGTGTGTTCTGGCCGGGAGTCCTTGGTCATGTGCTGCACCTGTGCCACTGCAGCACCGAAGTCCTCGACACAGGGCACACCAGTGTGTTGCATCCGGAGCCTTCAGTGTCGTTGTTGCCCTACTCCTTTGTCCTATTGGTAGCCTTGCTGGCCAACCCACTCCGGGTTCTTGTTTCCAGTTACTCAGCTCAAGCCGCAGCGAGGCGGGCCATGCCGGTGAAGGGGGAGACGGTCCCAATTGCCGGGACGCTGGTTCGGTTGCTGAGCATGGGGAACGCCAATGCATTTACCGGCGGATTCCTCCGGCCCAAGATCTATGTCGATAGACGTTGGTGGCAGTCCTTGTCCAGGGAAGAGCGAGACATAGTCGCAGCCCATGAACACTGTCACCAGCGATACTTTGACCCTCTGGTGCTGCTCATCACCCGCGTCCTAGCTGCGTACCTGCCGGCTGACAGGGCCGGCAAGCTACTCTCTTTGTTTGCTCTGCAGATGGAGACCCGTGCGGACAGACTGGCCGTGCAATCCAACGGCGACGCCCTCACCGTTGCGGAATTCCTTCTGAAGGCACATCGAGAAGCCGCACACCTCTCCCCCTCTCTGGCCTTCGTCAGCCCTAGCATTGAGAGACGCATCGAGACGCTGGTTGACGTTGCGGATGGTCGTTGTGACAACGGTGTAACCCTGGCGCAATGGGTCTCTCTGGCAACTGTATCAGGGATGGTTGTGTCGACATTCGTCTTTAGAGGCATAATCCATCGCACCGCGGAGTTCATCCTGTCCCTTGTCTAAAGAGGAAAGAAGAAATGCAGGTAACAGTGCGAGACATAGCCAGTTTGACGTATGCGATGGTGATACTCGTCAGCTTCTTCTCGGCACCTGCAAGTGCCGAGGAACGGATGCCCGAATTAGTCCTCATAGAGAGCTTCTTGGCGCAGTCTCCGCAGGCGCAACTCCGTGTGGTGGCGGGGCTTCAAGCGAAAGCGGACCTCACGGTGACTCCTTACATGAAGAACCCTGAACTCGTCATTCGACAAGAACAGGGAATTGGGCCTGGCGACGGATTCAGCACCTCGGTCGTGGGCGCAGAACTCGCCTTCGACCTGGCGGGAAGGCACAACCTGAGAGAAGAATCGGCGAAAATCCGTGCCGAACGTCACCGTTTCGCGGTCCGCGAGCAACTGCTAATTGGGACATGCACAGTAAGGCATGCGGTAGTTGACCTCGAATACACCGAGGCCCGGCTGGCGGTTCTGAAGCGGTTTGAAACCAGATATGAGTGGCTCCTGGAGACTGTGACGGCACTTTCCAGGGGGCTGGAGAAGAGCCGGTTCGATGTTGGTCGGGCAAACTGGCGACTGCAACTACATCAAGAGCGGATCGCCGAGATTCTTGCCGAGCGCTCCGCATTTCGGAACGCAATCTCCGTTCTCGTTGGAAGTACTGTGCCAGAAGGCCTGCGATCGGTATTGCAGGACTCACTTCCTGACCTGGATGAGCTTCTCTCCCGGAGCAAGACAGAGCACCCGGCCCTGGCGGCGGCCAAGATCGTTGAGGAGGGGATGCACGCCGAGGAGAGCCTGGCTGAAAGGGCATGGATACCGGACCTCGGGGTATACGGAGCCTATCGCATTGATGCCCTCGATCTGGGGCAACCGCCCATGCATGGATATGAGTTCGGTCTGACCATGGCGCTGCCACTGTTTCGAAAGGGTGACGGTGGGCAGGCCCAGGCGAGAGCCGCGACGGCTGCGGCTCGATTGGACTTGATGCGACGGTGGCAGTCTATCCGTGTGCGAATCGCATCGTCGCACGCCA
>CALGBT010000282.1 GCA_937884235.1 uncultured Pseudomonadota bacterium | reverse complement strand
AGGGCCAGCTTCAAGCTATTCGTCGTAGTGCCGTCAGCAGTCGGCAGGTAAGGCCCATCTGAGCCTTTCACGGATATCCCATGAGTCAGCCCTTCGTCGTCCTCGGCCGACCCAGAATGGGATACCTCGAAACTGGGTTTCGGCACGGCCTGCTCAAGGATGACCATGAGCCAGTCGAGCTTCCGGGTGAACTCACCTGCAATCATCGCCTCCAGCGCAGTTAGGTCACCCTTGAAAAGCTCCAACTCCTCCACTTCTAATGCCAGGCGCGATGGACACGCGGGGTCGGGGGTGACGACCACCTTTCGTTTGGGTGTCGGCTGCTGTGCCTGGGCAAAGGACGGAGCAGCCAGCAGCAGAATCGCGATAAGCCCGGACCTGGCTGCAATTCCTGTAGCGGAAAGAAACGGTACGGCAGTTGTGTCATTCATGGAGAATCTCCTCACCTGCAATCAGGCAATGCCTTGCTGGCCCGGCCCCGGTGATACTCGCCAAGACGCAATCCGTCGTCAGGGTCGGGCGCGGTACGCATCCAAGTTTTTCAACAGCGTTCCGAGCCATACTAAAGTGGGCGTTCACTGAAAACAATGAGTTTGTTCTCCACAATGTGACTGAATCGCAAAGATATTAGTTGTCGATGAGCGAATGATAGCATGATTGCCACGGCTCACTCCGCCACCGGCCACAGCTTCACCACTACCCAACGGCAGGCCTTACTTCCAGTAGGCAACACCAGTTTCGAGCCCGGCGTTTCGTCGAAAGGTATGTCTTGGCCGTCATTCGAACCTTGTACTCGGCTCTCATACCATCATCCTCAAAGAAGAAACTCCTATTGGCGGCCGCCCTGCTCTGCGTCTTATCAAGCCAGTCAGGGGGCGGTTCTGCACCTTGCGTAGCTACGATCACCATTGCCACCCAATTGCCTTCCACATTCCGCCTAAGAGCCTTTGCCAACCGAAGGACGTCCTTCCTAAGGTCGGATTCCCTGGATAATCGTTTCACCTCGAAGACGAAGGCAGGCTCTGCCAGTCTTCGTCCCATCTTCCCCCATGGTTCTTCATCCAGCTTACCCACCACCATATCTGCACTATCTTTGCGGCCCTCTTCTTCAAGCGGCACTCTATCTCCAAACCGCTCATACGGGCATTCAAGGACCAGTGACCAGGCATTACGGTCGAGACGACTGTTGCGAACGTTAGCGGAAACGAGGGTGCAGAGCTCACCAACGATAGCGCTCTCGCCCCAGCTGTACTGCCAATAAGAGTTAGATTTGTAAGCGAGCCAGTAGGACAAACCCTGCAGGACC
>CALGBT010000281.1 GCA_937884235.1 uncultured Pseudomonadota bacterium | reverse complement strand
ATGGTGCCCTCCCGTAGGCCTCCCACGGGGAGGCCGGGCCGTGAGCGCCACCCGAGCGCGGGTGGAGATGGCCTTGCCCTCGATAACGATCCAGAGTCTAATCTGTTGGGTGTGGTGCCGGGGTCCGATGATTCACTCGAACTTTGTGGAGTAGAGATGAGAAAGTTCTTCATTCTGGCGATGGCCGAAGTGGTACTGATGGCGGGTTGCTCCACCGATTCGGGGAAGGCCGTTGATGCCACTGCCGAAACGAGTGGCCCAGCCGATGTGGCGGCGGATCTGGCAAGGGAGGTGGTGCCAGCCGAACTCGTCACGGGGTCGGAAACTGCGGGCGAGGTGGCCGCTTCTGACGTAGTTGCGGAACCGGAATGGAGCACCTGTCCGGACGAGCCGCTGGCTACTGTTGAGACGCTGGCGGAGAAGGCCGCGTTCTACGACGATATCGCGGCCCGTCTGCACATCCATCCGGACCTCAAATGGATTGCCAACGTGCGCTTGAAGAAGCAGGAGGTGGAGTGCCCTGACGGGGCCGAGCCGCCCTGCTTTGAACCGGTGGCGTCTCTGGAAGAGGCGACGTGGGCGGACGTTGAGACGTTTCATTCGGGGGAAAACGACGGTCTTTGGTCGGGGATGTACCTGGCTTCGCAGGCCTATCGCTACGCGGTGACCCAATCGCCGGAGGCTCTGGCCACCATCAAGTTGCTGCTGGAGGGGGAAAAGGCGCGTATGGCGGTGACCGGCGTCCCCGGGCTCTTTACGCGGCAGTTCATTCCTGCGGGGGTGGACGGCATTTCATGCCCGGCTAACGATGAGGAGTACGTGGTGGACGTGGAGAAGGATGACAACCAGTGGGTCCGAATTGAGGACGACGGCTGCGTCTGGGTGGTGAACAACGAGACTCTGGAGTGGGAGGGTACGGACCATTGCGGTCTGGACGAATTCGCAGGCTGGTGCTGGCTGGACAATGTCAGTCAGGACGAGTATGGCGGCCACATGTTGGCGCTGGGCGCGTTGCTGCGCCTGGTAGACGATGCCGAGGTGCAAGCGACGGTGCGCGATCTGCTTGAGCAGGTAGGCGTACACCTCATGGAGAACCAGCTGACATTCGTCGACTGGGATGGGCGCATTACTGAGCACGGCTGGCTCTTCCCCATGGCCATGGCTAATACGCCCGGATTCCTGGCCATTGAGTCGTTGGCCTGGATGCGGATGGCAGTGGAGGCGAGTGACCGTGCTGATTTGAAGGACTTCTATGATAACTGCCTATTGCAGAAGGGCGGTGAGAAGCAGTGCCTTGATTGGCCGCTCCAGGAGCCGCGGCCCTTTACCGACTACTTCTATTTGACTGCGCTTTACAACGGCATAGATGGTTGCCTGACCAACTTCAACAACGTCTCCATGTTGACTTCGGCCTACCAGGGGATGCTGATGTACGAAGAGGACCCCGCTGTGCGTTTGCTGGTCCTCCAGGCATTTGCGGATGAGGTGGTGGCTTTCGACAGTCCCAAGAGCACGCAGCACCTCGCTAACCCTTGGTATTCCTTTGCCTGGGCCGCGGTGCGGGAGGGGGCCCCCGATGCTGGCACCCAGAAGATGGTGGAGGAGGCGGTCTGTACCTTGCGGCAGTTCCCAGCCACCCAGGCCACACCCGACTTGGACAGTGCTGCGCTTTATGAGCACTACTGTGATTCTCGATTGGGTGCGTCCATGACGGAGTTCCCCATTCCGGCCGCCTACCGCTGTCCGTCCACCTTCCTCTTCTGGGGCAATCCCTTTGTCCGGCACAAGTGTACAGCCCAGCCGTGGGAGGTTCGTCAGCCGGGCGAATACCTGCTGGCCTACTGGATGGGCCGTTACCACGGGTTCGTGAGCGGGGACTTGTAGCGCCCAGGAGCGCACCAGCATAGATAGTGTTGACTCTCCCTGCCATGAAAGACGAGTTCAGGTGGTGCGTTGCGTGCTGCACCAGCACAGCCGAATTCGAAGGCAACCACGCCCCACCCAGCCTCGCCATGCTCGAATGGTTCTACCCAACATGTTTGCAGGGCAGTGCGCATCGTATCGGCCCTACATGGTTCGCTATCTGACCATGCGGTTCAATATGCCGCTGCGTCGACGGCAGTGACGCGCGTAGAACGCCCCGACGCTGTTCCCCTACAAGGCCCAGCCTGGTTTCCGCTTACCTCCAGCGGAAGTCCCTCTAGATACGCTTCAAAGCCTTCTGCTTTAAGGGTGAGGCGTGCTTCGCACCCGTTGTTCCTTAGAAACTGGCTACGGCTCCACCCGGTAGAACCGCTTCAGTTCATCGTAGAGTTCCGGGGCCTTCTCCTTGAGTTGCCCGGGTTGCTCGAAGAAGGTTTCGCTGGCCACTGCGAAAAATTCGGCTTCGTCCGTGGCTCCGTACTCCCGGAGCACTGTCTTGCGCCGTGGGGCATCGTGGCGCAACTTCAGAAACTCCTTGCTCATGACACGGGCCCAGGTGCGGTAGTCACCGCCCCGGTGAAGTTCGGGAGTACCATCGAACGCACCGTCAGCGACGTCGAGCACATGTGCGAACTCGTGCAACGCGGTATCGTGGCCGTCCCGTGGATTGGCCATGCCGTCGAGGACCGCGGTCCACGACAATACCACGGTCCCCCAATGCTGTGCTTCGCCAAGAATCACGGCCTCGTTGTCGGGGTGATGGTAGTCGTGGGGATAGACGATAATCTCTGTGAGGTTGTCATAGTACGAGAGGTCCAGATTGAGCACCAGCCTCACCGCGGCCGCCGCGATGACCACCCGGTGTTCATCGGTGACCTCCAGGCCACCCGCACCAAAGAAGTGCTTGTCCCAGACGAAGGCCCGCAGGTAGCGCAGGAAACGCTCCCGCACCTCACCTGCCAAGTCCGGGTAGAAGGGAACGTGTTGCGCAAGCCAGCCGGTCCACTCAGGTGGCAAGGGACGCTTCATCATGCGGCCCAGGGGAATCGCATCTTCCAGTGCCAGGTGGACCTAAGCCTGGGCAATAGGG
>CALGBT010000280.1 GCA_937884235.1 uncultured Pseudomonadota bacterium | reverse complement strand
ACCAGGTGCTGGATCTGGCCAACGAGTCACGCAGCCGCGTCGCAGTGCTTCCCTGCTGCCACGCCCTGGGCAAGTGCGACCTAGGAGCACTCTCCGGCTGGATGGATGGTGCCCTGGCAGTGGACGTCACTCGCCTCACCCGTCTGCTCCAAGCCGGGTTCAAAGTATACACCGCAACAATTCCGGCAGAAATCACGCCCCAGAATCGCTTGCTCATGGGGTGGCCGGAGAATGCTCCGCAAAGGTAGCTCAGGGTCTTGCTCCTACCGACCACAGACAACTCCGTTTCCCGCAGTCAACCAGTCTTCGATGGTAGCTTGTGTCCCCCCACCGGCTGAAGTACTCTGAGGTCAACAGACACTTGACGAGCCAGTGAGGCAGGAGATGGACCGATGAAGATGGACCAGAAGGCTAGCCCCCCCGTAACCGCGCTGGTCCTCTCGGGTGGTGGAGCTCGCGGTGCGTATGAGGCTGGAGTGGCACTCTATGTGGCCGACGAGTTGTCCCTGCCGTCAGGCCGTGAAGGCGGCTTTGACATTCTCTCTGGCACTAGCAGCGGCGCGTTGAATTGTAGTTATCTCGCTGCGCATCGAGGCAGCTCCGCTGCGCAGGGCTTGGCCCACTATTGGAGACACCTAACGCCGGAGCGCGTCTTTCGTTTCGGGCTGCCGGAGCTAACATCTCTGGCTCGAAAGCTCTGGGGGCAGACATCGAACCACCACTCGTCGCCAGTCGGGGAAGGATATCCCCACGCCCCCATTGCAGGTCTCCTGGACACCACCCCGTTGCGCAAGGACATCACCGACTTGATAGAGTGGGACCAGATTGGTAGTCATCTGGCGGCGGGCAGGCTCACCGGCCTGGCCTTGTGTGCGACGGAGGTCTGTCGCGGGCGCACGGCAATCTTCTACCAGATGGCCCAGGGCCGAGAAATCGTCCCTGCTGAAGACCCGTCGAAGGTCATCAAGCGCGTCGAAGTGGGACCCGACCACGCGCTGGCCTCCGCCGCCGTCCCCTTTCTCTTTCCAGCAGTCCAGGTGGAGGGAACCTGTTACGTTGACGGGGGATTGCGCCAGAATACCCCGATCTATCCAGCGATGCGAATGGGGGCGGATCGGCTGCTGGTAGTCAGCGTCTCCGAATCTCCCGCCGTCTCCTTCGCCAGGGCCCGCAGTAGTTGCAAGATTAACTCTACCCCGGGGGTCTTCTTCCTGCTGGGCCGGACCATCAAGTCGCTGCTCAACGAAGCAATTGACTATGAACTTCATCGCATTGAAATGTTCAATGAATTGCTCATTCAGGGCCAGAAGCTTTATGGCGAGGAGTACCTGGAGAAGATCAATGATGTGACGGCGTCCTTTCGGCACAGCCGGTACCGGCAGATCAGCACCTGCCTGGTGCGCCCCTCTCGTGATTTGGAGGAAATGGCTCGCGCCGCCTACAATGAGGCTCCCGACGAAATGGTGCCGTCCGGAATTGGAGGTGCATTGCTGCGCAAGCGCGCAGCCGAACAACTTATCGAATCGGAGTTGCTGAGCTACTTAATGTTCACCCCTCGCTACCTTTCACGATTGGTCGAGTTGGGATTCGAAGATGCCCGCGCGATGCGGGGCGAGATCATTCGCGTGTTCAGTTAGCGAGAGGGTCGGGGGTCGGGGAGAGGGTCGGGGGTAGAGGGTCGGGGGTCGGTAGAGGGTCGGGGGTCGGGGCGTCCTACGGACGCTCACGCGCATAGCGCTCGCACGCGAGACTCACGCTTCGTGCGGCAGCATACGTGCACCCCGTTCGGCCCGAGACTCGACTAGCTTCTGCCCCTCCATGAGGTCCAGTCGGTACCGCCGGAAATCACACGCAAAATCAGAAATGTTGAGCTTAACCTCTCCTTCCTCCCGATATAGAGAGTAGATGCCCTCGAGAGCGGGCCCGAACCACGAGGAGGACGTCATGCGTATCGCCAGACACCTGCAACTGCCGGCAAAGTCGGCCTTTCACTTCATGTGGCGCTGCATCAACGGTGAGATGTTCATAGAGGCCGGGGCGATGAAGGAGAAATACCTCGACTCCCTCTTCGGGTTCTTCAAACGAGCCCGTGGGAAGGTTCTGGTCTACTCCTTTTGCGTCATGTCAAACCACTTTCACATGGCCGCCGAGTTGCTCGCCACGGCGAAATACCTGTCCCTGTGGGCTCGAGCTGCCAACTCGTCCTTTGCCCAGAAAGTGAACCGCATTCTGAAGCGGCGCGGCCCGGTTGGACAGGACCGGCCCAAAACCGTCGTGGCCGAAGATGCCGAGGCACTCAAGCGGATCATGTTCTACCACGATTGGAACCCGGTTGAGGCGGGCATGGTGAACCACCCTCGAGATTACAAGTACTCAAGCTATAACTACTACGCCCACGGCGAGGAGAACCGCTGGACGAAACGCCTGACCCAGCCGCAATGGTACCTCGACCTGGGTGATACGGCCGAGGTCAGGCAAGCGGCCTATCGCAAGCTATGTGACGCTTACTGGGCAGACAAGCAAGCCCGGCTGGCGAAGAAGGCTGCTGACGAGGGTTGGGGTATCGGTTCGGAGAAGTTCGTCTGTAATCGGACTCGGCTGATGACAGCCTTGCGACGGCAGCAGCGCCGAGGGACCATCCCACGGCGCCAGCTCAAGGAGATGGCCGGTCGCCTGACGGAAGTGGGCTGCTCCGCTGCCTCCCCGCAGGAAAGCCCTGGGCTGCCTCGCACACGGGTGGTCGTCTCCGCCAGCTAGCAGAGACATCAAATGGAGCCTAAGCCGCCCTTTCCTGCCCGGGACTGGTCTGCTCGCGTGAAGTTCAAAGGCAATGCCGTCTCCAAACCCGCCCAACGAATCGTCATCTTCAGGCCTCTGGAACCAGTCTGAACGAGTGCAACGAATCGTCTGGAGAGTACTCGCCCCGATAACCACCCCGGTGACCGCTGCCCGTGGTCAGGACCACGCTATTGATTGAATGTGATTGACTAGGTAACGGCCGGAAATGACAGG
>CALGBT010000279.1 GCA_937884235.1 uncultured Pseudomonadota bacterium | reverse complement strand
TCTCCCTTGACACTGGATGAGAGACTGGAGCAGTTTCCCCATATGCACCGCCACATTCTAAGATTTCATCAGATGGAGCACAAAGTAATGTGCACAGTGTTGCAGGAAGGTATCAGCCAGGGGGATTTCCGGCCGGTCGAAGTGGAGCGAGTTGCCACTTTGCTGGTTGCTGCATTCAAGGGGATGGTGGCCGAGCTCTGGCGCCAACCCGGCGAGTATCCCCCTGTAGTAGAGGGTTTTCTCGATGTACTTTTCCACGGACTGCTTTCTTCTGAGGCGAGAGGATAGAACACGATGAGGCGATTTGTAACGTTACTGTTGGTAGCTGCTATTGCGGGGTCCGGGTGCGTCCCCAAGAAGGAAGAAATCATTCGTGAGGAAGTGGACAGTCGCCCGGCGGTAGAGGTCCTCGAGGTCGGTATCGCCAGGCTGGTTGAACGGGGCAGCTACTTTGGCCTGCTGGAGCCTGCGGAATCCATCATCGTTTCGGCACAGATCGGCGGTGAGGTGCAGGACGTCTTCTGCGATGAGGGAGACGAAGTTGCTCCGGGCAAACTGCTCCTCTCCCTGGATGAAGAGCCATTTCGAATTGCGGAGGAGCAAGCGGCGCAGGCGCAGGCCTCGGCGGCGATTAGGGTCAAGCTGCTGGAGAGTTCCATCGAAATGGAGCGCAAGAACATAGCGGCCGGCATTCAGCAGGCCGACGCCACCGTGGACGGTGCGAAGGCGCGGCTGCGACTGGTAGAGAAGGGGTCCCGGCCGGAGGAGAAGAAGCAGGCCCGCGCCGGTCGCGAAGCTGCCCGTGCAGCTCTGGACTCGGCCCGGGTGGAACATAACCGCATGCAGTCTCTCTTCGATGAAGGAGCTGCCACCAAGCAGATGTTGGACGGAAAGACTTCGCAATTGGAGAGTGCCCAGGCTCGCTTCGAGCAAGCTGAGCAGATCTATCGCATATCCGTGATCGGGGCGCGGGAAGAGGACAAGGACGCGACTCGAGCCGGGGTGAAGCAGGCGGAAGCGGCACTGCTACGCGCCCAGGCAGCTGAAGATTCTCTGGCCATTCGGGAGCAGGAACTCGACGCAGCCAGAGTGCAGGTTATCCAGGCCGGGTTGCAGCTCGAGCAGGCCCAATTCCAACGCAAGAAGACCAGGATTCTCTCGCCCCTCAAGAGTGCCGCCAGCGTTGCCATGCGCAACATCGATAGGGGCGAGATGGCAGCTCCTGGAGTGCCCCTCTTCGAGTTGCTGGTGACAGACCGGATGACCCTCCAGCTGCAGATTCCATCTCGTGACATTCGCTTCCTCAAGAGAGGAAACAAGGTCACCGTTCGCTGCATCGGCGATGACCCCGAAGCGAGCGATCGGGAGGCCATAGTGGGCTACGTCGGGATGAAGGCCAACCCGCAGAACACCACCTTCCCGGTGGAACTGGAATTGAGCAACGCGGGCGGCAGCCTCCGCGCTGGACAGGTTTGCGAAGCCTACCCTGAACTGGACGAACATAGTCTGCCGGTGGTGCCACGCCCCGCGGTATTGGATACCGAAGAGGGGAAGGTGGTCATGACCGTCGTCGATGGGGTGGCGCGTGAAGCTCCCGTGGAGTTGCAGGCGGTGCGCAAGGGTGTTGCGGCAGTGAAGTCGGGTGTCACCGCTGGCACGCTGGTCATCATCGTCGGTGAGAGGCTGGTCAAGGATGGCGAAGAGGTGAACATCGTGAAGCGTCATTCGGCACTCACCACTGATGCACCGGTAGAGGAGTAGACAATGGTCATTACCGACTTTGCCCTCCGCCACCGAACCACGACCCTTGTCCTCTGCTTCCTGATTGTCGTCGTCGGCGGGGTTTCCTATCTGAGCATGCCCCGAGAGGCGGCCCCGGACATCAAGATTCCTACGATCATGGTGATTGTCCCCTACCTCGGGGTTTCGCCGGCGGATGTGGAGTCGCTGGTTACCAATCAGCTGGAAGCGGAGTTCGAGGATTTGAAGGATCTTGACGAGATGCGCTCGACCTCGTCGGAGGGCATGTCCCTCGTCAGTCTGACTTTCCTCCCCGACACTGACATCACCGAAGCCAGCCAACGTGTGCGCGACCGCGTCAATCGGGCCCGGCCGAAGATTCCTTCCGACGTGGAAGAGCCTCTGGTTCAAGAGATTTCCTCCAGCGACTGGCCCATCTTGCAGATCAGCTTGAGCGGTCCCGTGGGCCTGATCAAGCTGAAGCGCATGGCAGAGGAGTTGGAGACTGAGATCGAAGCCATCGAGGGTGTCATTGCAGTGGATCTTGCAGGTGGCATCGAGCGAGAGATCCGAGTGGAGGTCAATCCCCACCTCCTGACTTCATACAAGATCGGCTATCAGGACATCGTTACCGCCCTCGCCGCCGAAAACATCAACATTCCCGGTGGGCCGATAGAAGAAGGCTCCATCCGTTACACCTTGAGAATTCCGCAGGAGTTCACTGACCCTGACGAAATCAGCGACATCGTCATCTCCACCAAATTCGGTCACCCCATTCGAATCCGGGAAGTGGCTGAAGTAGTGGATGGCTACAAGGACATTACCACCAAGTCCCGTTTCCGAAGCCAGACCGGCGTCTCACTTACCGTGAAGAAGGAGGCTGGGGCCAACATCATCGAAATTGTCGATGCCATCAAGGAGCTGGTGGAGGAGCGCAAGAAGAACTTTGCATCGGGTACCATTGTGACTTTCCTCAACGACAACTCAGACTACATCCGCGACCGCGTATCTGAGTTGGAGAACAATATTCTTACTGCTCTGATTCTGGTGATGCTGGTTCTCTTCCTTTTCATTGGTGGTCGCAACGCGTTCTTCGTTGCCCTGGCGGTGCCGTTCTCGATGCTCGTCTCTTTTGCTGTGCTCAATGCCATGGGGGTGACCCTCAACATGGTGGTCCTCTTTTCCTTGATCTTGGCCCTGGGCCTGCTGGTGGACAATGCCATCGTCATTGTGGAGAACATCTACCGCCATACTTCCATGCAGAAGAGCCTTTTCCAAGCCTCGCTGGATGGCACCAAAGAGGTCGGCTGGCCAGTCATCACCAGCACGCTGACCACCGTCTCGGTCTTCATTCCTCTGCTCGCCTGGCCCGGTATCATGGGCGAGTTCATGAGCTATCTGCCGCTGACGCTCATCGTCACGCTGACTTCTTCGCTGTTCGTTGCCCTGG
>CALGBT010000278.1 GCA_937884235.1 uncultured Pseudomonadota bacterium | reverse complement strand
TTTGAACGTTGCGGCCGCCGTCTCCCCGGCGCCGATGGTCATCACCTGGGCCGCGGCGTCCAGCAACTCCAGACCAGAGGCCGCCGGGACAACCTTGACCACCGCCTCGCTCCCGGAGTTGTTCTGCACCACGGTAATCACGGACACTTCATCACCAGCCGTCAACGTCGCCGGGACATCCGCCTGGACAAAGAGATCCTGCCGCACCTCGATGTTCTGGTGCTGTACGCCCAGCCCACCATGCTTGCCGCTGCTCACCACCGTCAGCCGCTGGATGGTAATGGCATCGGGAAATTGCACGCGGAAGGTGGTCTTGCCAGATTTCGTCTTGAGGAGCGGCTCCCACATGGCGGTTTCGGGAAAGCGTGTCCGGATGGTGATCTGCCGCGGTGGCTTGGGCTGCTCCGCCCCGCCATCTCGACTGCGGCGGCCAATACCATCGTCAATGGACGCATCCTCGTCCATGGCCTCAGCCTCTTCCATCGCAGGAGCCGGATCGGCCATGTCCTTGGATGACAACGCGGCCATCACCTTGGCCTTCTTCATACTCTTGGCCCCCAGTTTGCCGGCCCCTTTGCCGATGCCTCCCAGGCTACCCGTGACCACTCCACCGCCGCTGCCGGAACCTCCAGCACCGAATCCGACACTGCCCTCGGCATTCATCTCACCATCCCCGTCGCCGCCGCTGACAATGGCTCCGGGTGCTTTCCAACCCCAGTTTGAGTAAGCAATGTCACGCCACGGCTCGCCCCAATTGCGGTCAACCACGGGCCACGTCAGCACGCCGGCTCCGCCCGTGGAGATGACCTTGCGCTGGGGATTGTAGAAGTGGTCACCGGGCGTAACTTCCAGTGGGTCCAGGAGCGAGACCACCGCATCGTCAACTAACATGGCGCCCACCGCAGAGTCGCCCCCTTTAGGGTTCTTGACATTCACGGTGACTGTCAACTTCTCCCCCGGCTTGACGCGGGGTTTGAGCCCTTCGAAGTGAATCACCGCGGCAGCATCGGGATGGAGGGTAACGTGCTGGCCCTCAGTGATGAAGCCCACGTTCTTGATACTCAGCTTGCCGCCTTCCTTGACTTTCTTGTTCTCCACCGCGCAGACATAGAGGTTGGCCAGCATGGTACCCCAACTAGGAGCCGTGATAGTCCCCTCGGCAGTGTAGATGCCGTCCTTCTGGCTCACCGGAATGGTGGTGGAGACAACGAGGCCACCGGAGAGGTCCGTGAAATCCACGTGGACGACTTTCTCGATGGGTCGATAGCGCTTGTCGAAGGTCACCGTCATGCGGGTTTGCACGCCTTGCTTGCCGGGCGGATCGGCGACCTTGGAGGTCATTGGCTTGGGGGAGTTGAGACGCACCGCCTTCTGCCCCAGGGGCACCTTCATGACTGGACTGGTGACCACTGCTGTCCCCGCGCTCTTACCCATTTTGAACGAGAACTCAGCGACGCCATTGCTATCGGTAACGGCTTCCGTTTTCACCGAGAACTCCGAGACTGTGCAGGTCAACTTGATCTCCCGGGCCGGCTTGCCGTCCAGGTCCACAACCTTAGCCTGCAGCTTCACCAGCTCACCGGGGGGATAATCGTCTTTGTCGAATTCCAGGACGGCGCGGTAGGGACGCTCGGTGTAGACGACGTCCCGGGTGACTTCGCTGGAGCGTTTGAACTTGTCAGTGGCCTTGATGAGCATCTTGAAGGGTTGCTCCGGGGCCGTTGCCTTGCGAATCTTGTCCAGGTCAGCTTTGCCCAGCGTCAATTCGTACTGGCCAACCTTGTCCGCTGAAAAGCCCAGCTCCAGCACCTCCGTGCCGTCACTGGCCTTCACAGTCAGCGATAAGTCGGCCCCCTCGGGGATGCCTCCGGCGAAGTAAGTAAGATTTGCCCGAATGGTGAGACCGCTCTGGGCAGGAGTCAGAAACCTCTTGAGGTCATGTCGAATGGCCATTACGGGAGCCACAAAGCGTTTGACCCGGAGTCGAGCCGTCTCTCTGGCCTGCTTGTAGAGCACCACCAGTTCGTAGTCCCCCTCGGGCATGTTTTCGGCCAGGGGCAGACGACTGGCTGCGATGCCAAACTCGTTGGTTGTGAGTTCTTCACCGGCAAAGACCCGACCGCCTTGATCCTGCAAGAGCAGCTTGACTTCCGCCTTGTCCAGGGCGTCGTAATCCGCCAGCAGCTCCCACGCCATAATCCGCACGAGAATGTCATCCCCGGGATTGTAGACACCCCGGTCGGTGTAAACAAAGATCTGGTCCGACCGGAAACTGGCGGTGCGGGCATTTGAGGCAAAGGACTTGGTCACCCGGTATTTGGTACCACCTTCAGTGAGCTGGCCCTTCAGAACATGGGTCTTGTCGCTGCCCGGGACGAAATCGAAGATGCAGGTGCCGTTGGCATCGGCGACACAGACCTCTTTGCCATTGACGGTGACCTTGGCCCCGGCAGCCGGCAGGAAGTCGGGCTTGAAGAGCGCCGCATGGATCTTGGTGGAGGCTGAACCGGTGATCTGGTAGGGATAGTTTATCACCAGGGTGAGTTCCTTGCGGCGACTCTCGCCCGGCTTCTCTCTGGCGCTACTTGATAGAGGGCTGAAACTCATGAGGGCGGCAACAAGAACAAGGGCCATGGAATAGCAGAGACGATCTTTCGGGAACATTGAATCCTCCAGTTATGGCATTCCAGACAACCGCCGGCAGCGGAACATACCGGCACTAGACACCGGCGGTTCGAGGGGTTCCGATACGGCGTTGAGATTGCGAAGTTCTGTCCTTCTGTAACCCCACCAATCACGCTCCGCTCCGATAAGACCGCGGCGTCAACCAGCCCTCCGGGTCAGCATCCACGGCCCCCCTGACGACCTCGCCAGGACTGCTCCCGGCCATGACGTGCTGCGCACTCCGCTCGCCCAGCAGCCCCTCTCTCACCAGATGAGATGCCACTGCTCCGGCACTGGCATACCCCGAGACGTGGGGACCAAATCCACCGATTGACGCACCGTCCGCGGCACGCACCAGATGAATGCTGATGCTACGCACCAACTCGCGGGCGGGGAGGGCGGCAACTGCTGTCACGATCTTCTTGCAGTAAACATCGCGGACGCCAAGCGCCAGCAGCGTCGCAAGCAGGTCGTCCCCTCGCAAGCGCCCGGCGATGATGTCCCCGAAGAGCGAGTAAATCAGGGCATCCTGTTCCGCATCGTCACCAAACAGATGGCATTGGGCGCCGTCGGGGAGATCCCCGGCAAGCCGCACGAGAGCAGCAAGTTTGAAGGCGATCTGCTCGGTGAGCTGACTGAACTGGCCCCGCATGAAGAGGTGCAGGGGGTCTTTGAAGCTGAGGCCGTCAAACTCGATGCCATCCAGGAGCATCTTGCGCTCCACGGAATCACGTATCTGACGGGGGCTGGCGGAGACGAAGTAGAGCGGACAGTGCTGGTCACCGTCGGGGCCCTCCCGAAGACCTTGCAGCAGTGCCACCACCCCCGGGTAGGCGTCCTTGTCAACCCCCAGTTCAAAGGGGATGCGGAGCAGTCCCTTGAGCTGTGAGAAGCGCGTGTTCAGGTAGGTCTTGTCGATATCCCAGATGTAGACCGGCCCTTCGTAGAAGGGGCCGATTTCCCGGTGATTGACCCAGGACATGGGATAGGGCGTTCGGGTCCGCTGGTAGTCAGTCGACATCGGGTTTGGGCTCCAGGGACATGAGGGTCTGCAGGGCGGTCATGGGCGACTCGTCCTGGTACAAAACTCGATAGACCGCCTCGAAGATGGGGGCATCGATGGCATATTCCACAATGACATCGTGGGCCACCCGGGCAGTGTTGACACCTTCTGCCACCATGCCCAGCTCCTTGATGATCTCGGGGAGCTTCTCCCCCCTGGCCAGGGCGCGGCCCACCCGGTTGTTACGGGATACCGGACTGGCGCAGGTCACAATCAAGTCTCCCAGCCCGGCCACGCCACCAAAGGTCGCCGGGTTCGCCCCCAGGGCTGCCCCGATGCGCTTGATCTCGGCCATGCCGCGAGTAATCAGCAGGGAGCGGGCATTCTCGCCCAGATCCATTTCGGCCACAACACCGGCCCCGATGGCAACCACGTTCTTGAGTGCCCCGGCGATCTCCACGCCGGCCACGTCTTGCCCCGTGTAGACATTGAACCGGTCTGATGAGAGCACCGCCGTCGCCGCCCGCACAACCTGCGGAAAGGGAGAAGCGATAACCGTGCCGGCCGGT
>CALGBT010000277.1 GCA_937884235.1 uncultured Pseudomonadota bacterium | reverse complement strand
GAGGAGGTCTGCCCATGGTCTCTCCAGTCAACGGCGAGGGTGTATCGGCCTGGGTCCGAGATCTCGAACAACGTAGTCAGGTCGTATCCTCCCTCGGTGTTGTCTGTTTCTCCGGCCGGTATGGTCCACGGTGCGTTCTTGCCCCCGCAGTCTCCCCACACGGAGCGAGTCGTTCGTCCCTTCTCAGTGAGCGTCAACTCGGTTTCGTCGTCGGCCAGCAACCGGACCCTGTGGTTTGGCCAGAAGCCGCAGTGGCGGACCGTTTGGGGCTTGCTGCTGGTGTTCTTGAGCTCGAAGTTGAAGATCATCTTCTCACCCAGCGCCACCGCGGGGGCGGGGTCACCCGGGGCGCTCGCCAGTGTGACGTGAAGAGAGAGGTTGGCGGTCTTTGCACTGTCACCAACGGCACCGATGGAGAAGGCCGACACCGTCGAGAAGACAAGCAGGAAGCCGAGTTGTCTGAAGATAGGAGAGAGCATGAATCACCTCGTTTTGTGGCTGCCTGTAGAGCCCAGGAGTTGGAACTTGCCGGAAATGGGAAACCAGAGAAGGGGGGCATTTAAGGACCTCTTCGTCGTCTTCATCGTCGTCTCCAGCGCTTCAGCCGATATCGAGCATAAACACACAGGCTACTCCACAGCCGGGAAGCAGTTGCCCTGGTCAGAGCAACTCCAATCGCTGTTTTCCCACGACAATTCGGAAACCTTCTCGTACTTCAGGTGGCTCTTGATGTCTTCCAGGGTCACGCTGGCAGAGATGTTTCTGAAGCTGGCGTAAGCAACCCAACCCGCCTCGGGGTCGTCGGGGTCCACCAGAATCCAGTCCTCCGTGTCGTAGAAGAACACAGCAGAGGCTGCATCATCCGGGTGAACCACTTCGTCGGGAGGCAGGGGGCGTTTGGGAGGCAGGCAGAGACCCCCACAGCAAAGTGTTGGAACATCTCCCAAATCCACCTCGTCATATTGAACAGCGCCGGCCCCCGTGTCCCCCGAAATTCGGATGAATGCCGGAATCATCGCGCATCCCCCTACCGACCCGTTATCGAGCCACTCTTGTGCGCTTTTGCAGGTCAAGCTGTCAGAGTCGCACCAGTAGGTGGTGGTGAAGCAGGAACCTTCAGCCACCACGTCCGGGGTGCAATTGTCGTCCGGCGGGTTGCACTCCTTTCGAATGGACAAGGAGCGATCCACCGTCCCCAGGTTGCTGATGTCCTGATCACCAACGGAGAAGCTGAACTTGGATTCCGTGGAGGTCAACAGGTCTTCTTCTCCGGGAAGGACGGCGCCGCGGCCGGCTATGTGATGCACATGGCCCTCTTCGGCTTCGATGCCCTTCTGGAAGGTTTGCAGGGGCACCGCCAACTGCCAGTAGCCGCGGAAAGTGTATCCGATGCGCCTCAAGGTCACTTCCATGGCTTCCTTGAGGTCGGTCTTCACTATTTCATTGACGTTGACGAATGTGTAGTGGCCGCCGGTGAGGCATGCCAGTTCCACCTGTTTGGCGTCACGCTCTTTGTATCCCCGAGCGGCCATCTGAACGAAGTGCACCGGGATTCGGTCGGCAAAGGCATCCTGTTCGATGAGAGCTCGAACCGTTGCATAGTCGGTGTTGTATTTCTCACAGGGGCCGGTGCAGTCGTTCAGATCGGCACCTGGGGAGCAGGTGTCCGGTCCGTCGTCGATGACCAGAATGTGCTGGAAACCGGCGTTCTGGGCGGTGGGGCTCACCTTCATGAAGGAGTACACATCCTCTACGACGGTCCACAGCGGACTTCGCCCACGCTCGTCTCCCTGAAGAGCTTTCAAAGGGGAAGTCGTGCTAAACTGGTCACCAAGAATGCGGCTTCGGTCGGTGCTCAGGCAGTTCAGCTTCCTCCCAGTATCCCCAGCCGGACTGCAGACCACGTCGAGACTGTCCTCGTTGTACGTGAACACAATCACCGGGTCGTCTGGATTGAGGTTGTTGATGAGAGATTCCACGGCACCCAGACGAGCCCAGTTGGGGTCTGTGGCGTTTAGGGTGGCGTTGTATCCAGGGGGAAGAGCATTTTGTACGGAGGTGAGGCTGTCTTCGTAGTAGGGGGGGTAGGGACGGACGAAGCCATTCATGGATCCACTCATGTCGATGACAATTGCCAATGCCACGGTGGACCCTCTGCCCTTCTCGTCAGACTGCCCGTACCGGAAGAAGGAAACGTCTTCCGGGTATGAGGAGTCCAGATGATACTCGGTGGAGCACCCCATCCACACGGTGCGAGTTGGCTCTATGCACTCAATGTTCAAGTTGAACATCTCAGGCGTGACGTTGGTTTCGTCGATAGCGCTCCACCCCCATCCGTCTCCTGGTAAGATGGACTGATCGCGGTCTTCCTTGTCACCCCTTGGGAGGGTACCCTTCAATAGAACGTTAAAGAGGAGGCCGTCCGGACTCTCATCGGCAGACCGGCACATCGGTTCAAAGGAGTAACCGTCGGCTGATTCTACCTTCTTCATGGGAACGGCACTGAGGATGAAAGCTTGATCCCAACTTCGCTGTGTTGGAATCAACTCCCGTGGCTCCGAAGAATCACATCCTGAGAATCCCAGCAGGAGCGTCGCCACTACCGGCAGCAAGAAGGCCGAAATGCGAGTTGTGCAAGCGAGCCGCATGTTGTTTTTCTCCGTTGTCCGTCGTTCTTTCAACCGGATTCACTGCCTATCATCTTTCCTTGTGATTCGATGTCAGAATACATGACTGGTTTTCAACAAGCAACCCGCTACAGACAGAGCAGACCGCGGCGAAAAATGCCACCTGGGTAGTGGTGAGTGCGTGTGTGGAAAACTGATGCCCTCGGACGCCATCTGTCCTACCCCCTGTGGCATGGTGTGAATGAGTGGGGGAGGTAAGAGATGCGTGCTTCTTTGCAAACGGAGATCTTCGAGTACCTGGGGGACCACCCGGTGCGGCAAGCAGCCAAGCTGCTGTCGTACGCCCGCGCCCAGACGGTTCCCAACCTGGAGCTGGTCCGCCGGATTCAGTCGTTGAAGCGGCAGTTGGAGCGGGGTGCGACGCTCCAGGGGGATGATCCGTTCCTGGCATCGCTGACCTGGTGGCTCTTTCTCTGGTACGGTGCCAACATGCTGGACATGATCTCCCAGCGCCGCCCCCCGGGTGCTCGTCCCACCGACGCATCCATCCGCAGGATCACCCGGGAAATAGGGAAGAGTCCCTACTTCCGGAGCCTCAACCAGAAGCTGCGCAAATACTCCCGGATTTTCGGCAGACCAACGCCCCACACCTTTGTCGTTGCGCACTGTCGTGAGGGGTTTGAGGTCCGTGGCCACATCCGATATCTGGGCAACGACCACCTGGCTCATCTTCCAGTGGGCAGGTACCCCGAATTCGTTGGCCGCGTGGTCAAGGTCCTCATGACCCAACGGACCTACGGCGTCTTTGGTGTCCCACCGCAAGAGCCCGTTTTCTGCAAACTGCACCTGCAGCGCAGAAAGGAAGATTGATCCTGCGATTCAAGGCTCGCGCTTGAAGGTGCCAGAGGTTGGGTCGATGATGAAGAGGGTCTTGCCCTCTTTCCTGGCCTTCTCCCGGGCGTATTGGACCGCGTCTGCGGTGCCGCCCTGTCCCTTGTCCGGCTTGTTGTCCCAGATGGCTATGATGTAGCGTGCGTCGTCGACGACCCAGAGTCCCGCCTGCTCAAAGGCGGCCTCAGTGCTGCCGGCAGCGACAGGCGGCAGCTTGGGACGATGCCGGGCGGCTGCGAGGAATTCCTGCAGGCTTGCGCGGCCGGCGTCACTGTCGAAGGTTGCGAGGTATTCTTTTTCCGGCAGCGGCAGGACCGCGGTGAGTATGGCCCCCAGGCGCTTCATAGTAAGTCTGGTCACCAACTGGTCCCCACCCTCGGCGAGGGGGGAAGCGATGGCGTATTGGCTGTCTGGCGGACACTCGGTGCGGATGGTCTCAAGCACCTTATCAATCCCTGCCCGCAAGTCCTCGGAATCTTCGATATTCCGCCGGCCGATGACGCCGATGCGGGTGACCTTCGGGGCGTCGCCTGCGTTCGGGGCCGGGGTCCGGTCCAGGTGTTGGAGGGAGTACCCGAAAAGTCGCAGGTAGCGCGGCAGATCGACCACGAAATTGCGGTCCTTCTGCTTCGTGCCCTCGGGCAGGTCATCCCAGTCCACCAAGTCGGGGTGGATGTGACCGGGCTTGTCCTTCGGGTAGCCCGGTGCCCAGCCACCCTTCTTGTGCTCAGCTACCCAGCGGTCGTGCTCCTGGATGGCCAGGCGTTCGAGCTCCTGCTTTGTGAAGGGCAACGTTTGTTGTGTGCCCCGCATGGGCAGGATGGTTGCCCGTGCGGCTGCCAGGCGTTCGTAAAGGAACTTGGCGTGGGCACGGTTAGAGGCTTGATCGTCCTTGCTGAGTTGGTCGAAGTCCTGTTTGGCCGTCTCCGTAGCGACATGGTTGCAGTAGGTGGCGTGGATCGCCATAGCCAACTTATCGACCAGTTTTTCAGTCAACTCGGGGCGCAGCAGAATCTGGTTGAACTCATCGGCATTGACGTGACCCGACATCTGCTTGGCGGTGGGCAGAGATGAGCTGGTATAGCGTTTGCGGTCTCCGATGGTGCTCATGGCGATGATGGATTCCATGGAGCGTACCCCGTGCTTGAACTTCGAGACCTCCAGGAAGGCATTGGCCACCCCAGGTTCGATGTTCAGTTTTGCCCCTTGCATGAGCTGTTTGTAGCCCCGCATGAAGAGACTTCGCAGAACGATGGCGCGGCGAATCGGCCAGTAGCGGTCCGCCGGGTCCCGCGTGCCACTTTCGAGTTCTCGTGGGTTGGGGCCCATGATGTCGATGTGGCCCTTGAGGCGGCTGATGAAATCAGGGCCTTTGACGGACGGGAAGAAGTCTTTGGCCTCTCGAGTCAGGTCTCGCTCGCCGAACTCCCGGAAGGTGTTGCTGGTGCCCCCGGCGAAGACGAAGATGGCTCTACCGATGGGATGTTCGAGTTCGCCTTCACGGAACTTGCCGTCCTGCATGGGCATGAGGAAGTACTTGAGCCAGAAGAGCTTCTCGTCCGTCCCGCGGGAGCTGTCGAATTCGTCCCAAAAGACCAGGGGAATCTTGCCCTTGAGGCCGATGTCTCGCACGACGTGTAGTGCCGACGCCAGCTCGGTCGGGTCGTTGAACTGAGAGAGATTGAATTCCTGGGTCTGGATGTCCTTGGAGAGTGCGGAAGCTATCTGGCCAATACCAAACGATTTCCCAGAGCCAGGCGGTCCGAAAACTCCAATGGAAATTGGCTTTGACTTCGCGGAACCCAGATACTCGCTGACCAGGTTGCGGATGGCGTTGTACCCTTCAATTTCGCCGCGGTCGACGGTTTCCAGGTGGTTGAACGTGGCCACCGGAACCCCGGATAGCCCAGATCCCAGACCTTGGAGCAGCGTTGTGCGGGCAATGTCAGCCACCGGCGTTTTGCCGCAAACCGCGTCCAGGATGGTCCATTCACTGCGGAAATCGTCCGTCCACGGCTTGGGCAGTTCGACCCGGGCGAAGGTCTTGTCCGTCCCTCGTCTGAGAGCCTCGGTTGCCGGGAAACGCAGGCGGTTCGGGTCGCGCCTCTCCGGCAGAAAGCCGATCTCGTGGAGGGTGCGTCCGGCTCCCAGTCCCCGTGCGGCCGCAGCAGCCAGGTCGGGTGCTGCCGGATCTCTTACAAGCTCGGCTGCAAGCGTGGCAGCCAGAGTAGCCGTGAGGCCCACCATGTGACCGGGCTGCATGGCGAGCCACTGGCCCTCCATCATGGTCGGGTCATAGACGAGGCGGCATCGGACGTCGCTGGCGTCCCCCGGCGAGAGCCGCTCGTAGACCACCGCTGCGGTGGCCGGAAACTGCACCACCAGGGTCTGGCACCGGTCCAGGGAGTCGAGCGCGGGGTGGAAACGCAATGCCCAGGTCAACTCCTCGCACGTTCGCTCCCAGGAAATTCCCTGGGTAATCTGGCATCCGGCTGCGCGCAAGTCGTCCACGTGCAGCAACGCCACGACCCGGTCATGCTTGGCAACTGCTTTCCACAGTGGGCCCTTGCCGATGGGAGCCGAGGCCTTGTACAGAATCTGCTTGGGCCCGTCAGCGAGGGCTTGCGGGAGCACCGGCTTGCCCGCGTCGTCGACGCGATCCCGGTAGCCGAAGTTGGCATCGTCGATGATCAGCAGGTCCGCGGCACCTTCGGGCTCCTTCCGATTGTGAGACACAGGCATTCGGGTGTATCCCAATAACTCACCGGCCTTCCACACGGCGACCTTCCGCTTCACACCATCCACCTTTCGCTCCACTTCAAAGGAGCGCAGGAGCAAGTGGCTGTGTACGCAGGCTGTGCTGCGAGCGCTGGCGTTTCGCAAAGGAGCAGGAGCTTCCACGTGGTGTTGCACGCCATCCAGTGCCAGCGCGGTCTCAGTGAGCTTCGCCAACAGCCAGGCACCCCCAGCCGTGGGGTTGGACCAGACGTTGCGTTCCCAAGGCAGTGCGGCCGCACTTTGTGAAACGTTCCAATCGATGGCGAGATCGCCGAGTACTATGACGCGAGCCGTGGTTCGCTTTGGGTCAGCCATTCCCTTCTTCCTCCCTTTTGATTCATGAACTGGACGATCATATCGAATGGGCCAGGCAACCGCAACGTCCTAGCGCGAAGGTTCGGCCGTCTCCAAGAGCTCAGTGGCCAACTCCCAGGCGCGGGCATCCGTGTTGCTGGCGGCCGCGGTGATGGCCGGTGTGCGCAGCGGTCGCAGCGCGTCGAGCCGCCGGTAGTTGGCGAGTACCAGCTTGTACAGTGGCGGTGAGCCGGGAAACGTCGCAAGACAGTCCGCGTCGGTCATCAACTTAGCGAAGTAGCGCGCGAGCCTGCGATAGCTCTGTTCTGCCTGGCTCCGGAGGGTGGAGAGGGCAGCACCGTGACAGTTGGGCAGGAGGGTGAGCAGGGCCACGAATGCGGGCTGGTTGTAGCCGTTGCGGAAGAAGCGGCGCAGTGCTTCCCCTCGGGCTGTAGCAGCTATGCTGCGCAGCCTGGTCAAATCGCCGCCCAGGCAAAGGTAGACCAGCTCCAGCGCGTGCCGGAAGCGGGGCATGTCCAGCAACCGGCAGGCCGCCAGCGCAAGCCGTTGATCATCGTGCCAGGCAGCATCGAAGAAGAGTCGGCCGGCATCGTAGAGCAACTGGTCGGTCGTAGGTCGGGCGTCAGTCCCACCGAAGAAACCAAAGACGCCGGTGTCGGGCGGTGCTGAGAACGTACCGGGCAGGTTTCGACACACCTCCTCTGCTGCCGTCCGGAACGGCGAAAGCCGCAGCACCCGTTGGACTTCGCCGTAGCGGGTGGTGCTAGATACCGGATCCCAGGCCGAGGTGCGCTCGTCGAAAGCCGCTGAGCGGAAGAGGTCTTCCAGGACCAAGGTGAAGGTTCCGAAGTAGTCGGTGCTGGTGCGGTACAGGTAGTGCGTCGGGAAGCCGTGGTCGCCGGTGCGGATGTCCAGGCGCAGTCCCTGACTGATCAAGTGGAGTTGTCCCCGCAGGCGAGCCGGTGTCGTCAGGCTGGCCCGCTCCTGGCCGACGTAGGGCAGCTCGACGACGAACTCCTGCTCCAGCAGTTGAGCGAGGCGTCGCAGGTCGCTCACGGTTCCACCCGTGAGCCGCATACGGGTCAGCAGGTGGTCGTAGAGGCTGAGTTGGCGTAGGTAGGGCCGCAAGAGCATCGGCCGATAGTCAGTCCGCACCGGGTCGTCCCGCCAGGGATTGAGGTTATCGCTCATCCGGGCGTAGTCAGCATTGAGATTCGGGGGCAAGGTCATGGGGTCACCTCCATGGGGTCGGGGCCGCCTCTTTCCTGGCCCAGTGTACGGGCGACGAAGGCGGCGATTCGCTCCACCAAGGCGGTACGGTCCGTGAGCATGTCGTTGGGAACCGTGACGATGCGATCTGCGCCGCGGAGCTGGTAGTTGTCCGGCTTGCCGATGGCGACCACAGTGTAATGTAGCGCGCCGTCCGGCAGGTCATGCGCTGCTTCCAGGAAAGCCTCCATTTCCCGGGTCCCGTTCCCCCCTCGGTCACGGGCGTTGAACTTCGCGTCCGTGAGGTTGATCAGGTAGCAGGTGGCACGCGGGGCTACGGCCCGGGCCTCATCGAGCATGTATGTCAACGAGAGGGCGTCCCGGTTGACCCCGGTGCCCGAGTCGGGAAGAGCGGTGACGGCGTGTGCAGCCTGGCGAGGGGAAACCGCCGGCGTCAGGCGCGGGTGCAAAAGCCACTTGACGGCTGGTGCTTCGGCCGCGTCGCCGATGACAGCGCTGTGGTAGGCGCCGGCCAGCACGGTGACGCCGCGGGCATCATACAGAGCCTCGGCGAAGGCACAAGTGAGCAGCTTGAGGAGGGCGAGTTCACCCGACTGCATGCTGCCGGAGGCGTCGCAGGCGAGCAGCACGCAACTGCGTCCGTGGACCTGGTCTGTGGGCTTTCGGCGCTGCTCGTGCCGGCGGTAGATGACGTCGCTCAGTTGGAAAAGCGGGAGTCGGCTGGGGTCGGGTGAGCCGGAGCGGCAGTAGCGTCGCCGCACTGGACGTCTGGAGGTGTCCGGG